>JBFLKR010000119.1:0-8450 GCA_040883295.1 Acidimicrobiia bacterium | reverse complement strand
GGGGGGGGCTCCGGCGCGTCAGGAGGCGATGAGCACGATGGCCGAGAAGATCGCCGTCAGACCGGTCATGGCCGAGACGACGACCACGAGTGTCGTTCGCTGCCAGTGGTCGAACCGGTCCTCGAGGCGGTCGAACCGGTCCTCGAGGCGGTCGAACCGGTCCTCGAGTATCTCGACGTCCGCCTTGGTGGCGGCCTCGTTGGAGCGGTGGGCGGGGAGGTAGGTCATGAGCGTGTCGGCGTGGGGCTTCCCGATGGCGCCCTCGAGGGCAGCGTAGAGGGCGTGGCGGGCGGCGGGCGTGGTCGTGTCGCTCACGGGGACATCGTGGCAAGGGAACCGACCGGACGGAAGACCGTTGCCGGGTCGGTCGACGACCTGGCTGCTGTCGGGGGCAGGGCGCTCCTCGGCCCGAGGTGCGTCGAGCGTTCCCCCGAAGTCAGGCCGGGGGTAGCCTCCTTCGGGTGCCGCTCCGCCTCGTGCTCGCAGAGGACAGCTTCCTCGTGCGCGAGGGGCTCAGCGCACTGTTGGCACTCGACGACCAGTTGGAGCTCGTCGAGAGCTGTGAGTCGTATGACCAGTTGGTCGCAGCCGTCGACCACCATCGCCCGGACGTCGTCATCACCGACATCCGGATGCCTCCGACCCAGACCGACGAGGGGATCCGGGCGGCGAACCACATCAGGGCCCGACACCCGGGCGTCGGTGTGGTGGTGCTCAGCCAGTACGTCGAACCGGAGTATGCGGTGAGCCTCTTCGACCAGGGGTCGGAGGGTCGGGCGTATCTCCTGAAGGAGCGGGTCGCCGATCTCGAGGAGCTCGGGGCGGCCATTCGGCGGGTGGCCGAGGGCGGCTCGGTGGTCGATCCGCGGGTCATGGATGCGTTGATCTCCTCGAAGGCCAACCGTGAGTCGTCGCTGCTCGACCGGCTGACCGACCGCGAGCGGGAGGTCCTGTCCGAGATGGCGAAGGGCGGGAGCAATGCGGCCATCGGCGAGTCGTTGTTCATCTCGGCGCGCTCCGTCGAGAAGCACGTCAACTCGATCTTCACGAAACTCGACCTGCCTCCGACCGACGACCTCAACCGCAGGGTGCGAGCAGTCCTCATCCACCTGGGTGTCGTCCAGGCATGAGTCGTGCCAGCACCACCATGCGGAGGTGGGCCAGCGAGGTGGGCAGGCGCCTGCCGTCGTGACAGGATGACGACGTGGAACCCGTACGAGTCCTGATCGTCGACGACCAGAAGCCCTTTCGCGAGGCGTCGAACATGGTGGTGGAGATGACCGACGGCTTCGAGGTCGTCGGCGAGGCCGAGAACGGCGAGGACGCCGTGACGATGGCGGCCGACCTGCGGCCCGACCTGGTGCTCATGGACGTGCAGATGCCGGGCATCGACGGCCTCGAGGCGACTCGCAGGATCATGCAGCTCGATCCGTCGCCTCGTGTCCTCGTCATGTCGACCCATGAGTCGGGCAGCTACGAGGAGCCCGCGTTGGCGGCCGGGGCGATCGGGTTCATCCCGAAGTCGGCGTTCAGCATGGACGCCCTCGAAGCGGCGTGGGCCGCGGCGGTCGAAGGCGGGCGCTAGTCGGCGACGTCCGTCGGCACGGTCCCGGTGATGGTGGTGCCGACGCCGGGGGTGGAGTCGATGCGGATCGTGCCGCCGACGGTGTCGAGCCGGTCGGCGATGCCGTTCAGCCCCGCTCCGAGAGTGACGGTCTCGGGATCGAAGCCGTCGCCATCGTCGGTGACCTCGAAGGTGAGTGTCCCGTCCTCGGCCGACAGCGTGATGTCGATGGAGGTGGCTCGTGCGTACTTGGCGCTGTTCTGGACCGATTCCAGCACCGAGAAGTACACGGCAGCCTCCACGTCCCGGGAGAACCGGCCGCATCCGTCACCGGAGATGGATACGGGGAGTGCGGCGGACCGCACCTGCTGGCCGATGGCCGTCACGAGCCCTTCGGCCTCCAACGCTGGTGGGTAGATGCCGCCGGCGAACTCGCGGACTGCCTGGATCGCATCTCCTGCCTGTTGCTCCAGTTGCCCCAGCAGGGTCGCCGTCTTCTCGGCTCCGGACTTCTCCGCCAGCATCCTGGTGGGTCCCAGTTTCACCTTCAGTGCCACCAGTTGTTGTTGGGGTCCGCTGTCGAGTGCGTGCTCGAGCTCGCGACGGGCTGCGTCGGCAGCGGCCAGCACGCGCTCACGCGACGCCTCCAGCTCGGTGACCTGACGACGCAGCTCGCCGGTCAGATGGGCGTTGCGCAATGCCAATCCCAACCCGGATGCCAGATCGGACAGCAGTCCTGCTTCGGCCGGCGTCACCGTCTCCCCCTCCTCCGTGACCAACGACAAGCCGCCCAGCAGCTCCTCGTCGTGGAACACGCCCAGCGACCAGTCCGCCTCCGGATCCACGAACGTGTCGCCGCCCTCCAGCCGACGCCATCCCGCATCCGGTGGCCAGACAGCCGCCGTCTCGAACTGGTCGTCCCTCCGGGTCCACAGCGCCGCCGATCTCGCTCCCGTCCCGTCCACCATCCAGTGGGGGATGCTTTCCAGCAGCTCTTCATCGGACAACTCGGAGGAGCGGTGGGAGAACCGAACCAGGATCTCGTGGGGGGTGGCCCGATCGCCGTACACCAACCGGTTCGCCCAACGGTCCAGGCGTCGACGCGCCGGCTGGAAGGCCAACGCCACCGCGACGGTCGCCACGATCGACAGCCCGAACCCGGCTTCGCCGCCGAGCAACCGACCCAATCCGACGACGGTGGCGACGTACACGCCTCCGATGAACAGCGCCATCCCTCCGAAGGTCACCGATCGAGAGAGGATGCGATCGATCTCGTAGAGCCGGAACCGGAAGATGGCGATGGCGATCGAGATCGGGATGACGAGGACCACCACGGCGTCGAAGAACGCGAAACCGCTCTCGTACGCCCCGAGCGGCTGGAAGATGCCGTTGGAGATGCCGAGTATGAAGTACAGCGCACAGGCGAATCCGACCCATCCGATCTGCCGTCGCTCGACCGGCCCGCTCCGGCGAGCCCGCATGATCAGCCTGACGGCTGCCACGAGGAAGAAGACCAGGATGGGAAGGAACATGACTTCGACGACTGGCGCCAGTGGATCTGCGATCTCGGCGGCAATGAACGGATGGGGGTAGGTCGAGTCGCCTGGTTGACCCAGGGGCCCGGGGCTTGCAACCAGTGACAGCAGCGCCACCATCGACGTGTAGATCGCCGTGCCTCGGATGAACCTGCGGTCCCACACCGACGAAACCAGCCCGTAGGGGAACAAGAGGATCATCGGCACCTGGATCCAGGTGGCGTATTTGTCGATCGGGCTGAACGCCCACCCGATCCAACTGGCGACTTCGACGTCACCCGCCTCCGCGAACCAGGCCGCCGCCACGTTTGCCGCGTGGATCGCATTCCACAGCACTCCGAATGCCACGAGCAGCGCACCCACGATGTTGCCGGGCTTCCGCACGACGATGATCGCCCCGATCGCCATGAAGGCACCGTTGGCGACGGCCTGCCCAAGGTCCAGTGCGTTACCCAGAACGGCGAGGACCGCGGCTGCGGCGAGATACACGACCACTGCGGCCACCAGTGCGATTCGCGCCCGTCGACTGGGGGTCGTCATGAGGGCTCCGTCACGAGTTGGTTGGTCGGCGGCCCAGCGCCAGTGGACAGGGGTGTGGGGAATCGTGCCGTCAGCTCCGTGGCGTCATCGGACCGAGCGACCGAGAGCGCCCCTCCGGCTGCGTCGACCCGGTCGAACACCACGGTGACGTCGAGGTCCGACACCCGCTGGACCTCGACCGCCAGCACCAACCCATCCTCCAACTCCGTGAGACGGACCGTCGCTCCCGTCGCCCCAGCCAGTCGGGCCCGTTCGACGGTCTCCAGCACGGAGAAGTAGACGGTCTCCTCGATCGGGCGTGGGAATCGATCGATGCCGTCGGCGTCGACTGCGAGGGGTATCGGAGATGTTCGTTCGATCGCTCGCAGGGCCGCCTCGAGGCCTTCGGACTCGAGGAGCGGTGGATAGATCCCGTGGGCAACCGCTCGGAGCGCATCGACCGCCTGCTGGGTCTCTTCGGCCAGGGCCGAGACACGGGCGACGATGTCGTCGGCGCCCTCTCGCTCGGCGATCGTCTTGGCGATCCCCAGCTTCACCTTCAGGGCAACGACCTGCTGTTGGGCGCCATCGTGGAGATTCCGCTCGAGGCGGTGGCGCTCGGAGTCCTGGGCTGCGATGAGACGACGCCGGGACGCCCGCACCTCCTCGGCCCGCAGCTCCAGCTCGCGGTTCAAGGAGATGTTGCGCAACACCAATCCGGCGCCGGCCGCGACATCCGACAGCAGCTCGCGGTCACCCGGGGTGATGGGGTCGTTGGACGCCTTGGTGATGCTCACGGCACCGAACACCTCGCCCCGATGGGCCACCGGACGCGACGCCGTGAAATCGTCGTCGACCAGGTCGCCGATGGGAACCCCTGCCATCCGTTCCTGTTCCCCGCGGGAGAAGACCCCGTCGGGCCGCAACTCGTCGTCGACCTTCAGCCACACGATCGCTCGCTCGGCGCCGGTCCCCTGGGCGAGCAGACGGGCGAGGTCGTCGACACCGCTGCCCACCGTCGACTCGGCCAGCCGGGAGGTGAGCTGTGAGAGCACCTCGTGCGGGGTCGCCCGCTCGCCGTAGACCAGTCGGTCGGCCCAACGCTGCATGCGACTCCTGACCGGCTCGAACACCACCGCCACCGCGGCCGCCGCGACCATCGGGAGCACCAGCCCGGGCCCCTCGCCATCCGGGCTCCCGACCACGAGCAGCGGCAGTACCACCACCGCTGCGTACAACCCGGCGATGGTTGCGGCCAGGCCGAGGTACGTGACGGTCTTGGACACGATGACGTCGATGTCGTAGAGCCGGTACCGGAAGATGGCTATCGCAATCCCGATCGGGATCAGCACGACCGCCACGGCGTCGATCAGCAGGAACGCCCGGGTCTCGGTGCCGAGTGGGGCGAGGGCCACGTTGCCGATGAGGATCGTGAGGTTGCCGATGACGGCGCCGGCGATCCAGCCCACCTGCCGGCGTTCGGTCGGCCCGCCATGACGCAGCCTGAGGATCAGCCGCAAGGCGACCACGTATCCGAAGAAGAAGAAGAGGAGGGTCAGGCCCTGCACGATGAGGTGCAGGGTCTCTGCGATTTCTGCCGGGACGAAGGGGTGCGGGTACTGAGCGGTCTCCGGCAGCAGCTGCGGTGCGGCGAAGATGGCTGCGATCGTCAGGACGACGCCGACCACGCCGCTTCCCACCAGGAGCTTCCGGTCGGTCTCCGTGCTCGGCCGACCATCGGGGAAGAGCAACCAGACGGCGGTCCGGAGCCATGACGTCGGGGCCAACACGACGACGCCGATGAGGGTCACCCAGGCTGCCTCATCGAGACGCCCCGCCTCGTCGAGGGTCTCCGCCCGGATGCCCAGCGCCGTGGAGAGCGCCCACAGTGCGCCGTACCCCACCAGCATGAGCCCCAGGGGGTTCTCTCTGCGGACCACGATCAGGGCGCCCACGAGGATGTAGCCACCGAATGCGGCGAGAGTGGCCAACTCGTAGCTGCGCGACTGGATCAGGGAGGCCACGACCGACGCGAGGTAGAGCGCCACACCCGCCACGAGTAGGTGTCGCTGTCGAGCGAACAGACCGCTCCGTTGGGTCTCCGTTGGCGTCACGTCGCCCTCGGTGGGAATCGGTAGGCGCCGACGGCGGTGTCCCGACCCTTGACCATCGCCGGTTCGAGCGTGTCGGCCGCCGGTTTGGGATCGATGCCGTCCCAGGTCGGCTCGCTGAGCACCGTCTCCCCGGGCTCGGCCCACTGCTGCAGCCGTTGCGTGAGGTTCACGGTGTCGCCGACGACGGAGTATTCGAGTCGTTCCTCCGAACCGAGCAATGCCGCCGCCACCCGCCCGGTCGAGAGCCCGATCCCGAGGCCGAAGGGGGCGAGTCCGTCGGCAGCCCATCGCTCGTTGAGCTCGGCCTGCGCGGCATGCATGGACACTGAGGCAGCGACCGCTCGAGCGGCGTGGTCGGGCTGGGCGACCGGTGCGCCGAACACGGCCATCACCGCATCGCCCACGAACTGCATCACCGTGCCCGACTCCGCCAGGATGGCCCGGTTCATCGCTGCTCGATGCTCGTGGAGCTGGCCGGCCAGCACGCTGGGTTCGGCGTGCTCGGCGATCGTCGTGTACCCGCGGATGTCCGACATCAGGACGGTCACCGTCAACTCCTCGGTCTCACCGGGACGTCGCCCCTCCCCGATGACCTGGGCGGCGACCCCGCCGGGGAGCAGGCGACCGAGTGCCTCGCCCTGCTCCTTGCCGTCGACGATCGCCTGCTGGAGGAGCTTGAGGCGGTCGAGGCTGTCGGAGCGACCTGCCGCCAGACCTTCTGCGAGCTTGTTGAACAACGCCTCGACGGCGGCGTTGGCGTCGGCCGGGGTCGTGCGGAGCTGGGAGGCGATCGCCTTCACCGATCGTCCCTCGGCCACGAGGGTGAGCAGTTCCTCCTCGCCGCTCGAGAGCGACCCGTCGGCCCGAACCGGGGTGACGAGCCCTTCGACGATCTTCGAATCCAGCCAGGACCCGCCCGACGCAACCTCTCGCACCGCCTTCGCCAACTGGTCTCCCTCCCCGACCCGATCCTTCAACAGGTAGGCGTATCCGGCCGCGCCCTCGGACAGCAGCGACACCGCGTAGTCGGGGTCGTCGAACTGCGAGAGGATGACGATACCGGTGCCCGGATGTCGCTTTCGCACCTCCTTGGCGGCTTCGATCCCCTCACGAGAGAAGGTGGGCGGCATGCGGATGTCGGTCACGACCACCTGTGGCTGCGCGGCCTCGGCGCCGACGACGAGCTCGTCGTAGTCCGCCGCCTGGCCGACGACTTCGAAGTCGTCCTCGAGCTCGAGCAGCGCTCGCACGCCCTCGCGCACGATGAGGTTGTCGTCGGCGAGGAACACGGTGATCGACATGGCGGCTCCCAGAGGCGTGTGCCACCAGCATGACCGCTCCCCACGTCGACGCCCAGCGTGGAGGCGCCCAAACAGGGAGTGGTGCCAGCACCCAGGGATCGGAGGGCCATCACGCTGGCTGGAGTCGGCGCACCACCACACAGTGGAGCCATCGACCGAGGCTCGAAACGCGGGCCGACCACTCGAGGAGATCGCCGATGCGCATCGAACACACCATCGCCACCGTCTCGTGGATCCCGTCCGACCTGCTCGAGGGCATGGGCAAGGCCGCCACCGCGATGAAGCTGGCCCACCACGATCCGCCGCCACCCGACGACCTCGGTGACGACATGGCCGCAGCGATCGAGGAGCTCCGGGTGGACGACCGCTTTCGCTTCGCCAACGTCCTGGCGGCCTGGATCGACGTCGAGGACGACGGAACGATCACCGACTTCGGCTATTCGGGTGGAGGGTCGATGGGAGCGACGACCGTGGGCCTGGGCGTCGGATCGATCACCGTGCCGGCGGTCAGCCTCCCCGATCTGCAGGCCGAGCCCGAGGTCACGGCCACCGGTGTCCGGTTCGCCCAGACCACGGGAGGGCGGACAGGCGCGCCGATGCCCAGGGCGGTGAAGCATCCGCCGTTCATCCAGTTCTTCGCACCGAACGTCTGGACGACCATCGAGATGACGATCCACGCCGACGGCAGCCACACGGGTGGTCTGGTCGGTGCCTCGGGTTTCCCACGGCACTGGGTGTTCGACGAGGGGGCCCTCGTAGCCAAGAGCAGCGTCGCGGAGTACAAGAAGTGGATGAACGAATCATTCGGGCGCAGGACGCCGTGGGGCGACGAGGACTCGCCGGCATTGGTCACCGAGGTGGAGACCCTGCTCGAGCGCCAGTTGCAGGAGCGGATCATGCGGGGCCATCACCGACCCGAGATCCGACGGGTCGGCGAGGGGAGCACCTTGGTGGACCAAGGGGCCGAGAGCGAGGAGCTCTTCCTCCTCCTGAACGGGGTGCTCGTCGTCGAGGTCGATGGCGAGAAACTCGCCGAGGTCGGTCCGGGTGCGGTGCTCGGGGAACGGGCCGTGCTCGAGGGAGGAACCCGAACGGCGACGCTGCGGGCGGTGACCGACTGCAAGATCGCGGTGGTGCCGCCCGACGGGATCGATCGGGAGAAGCTGGCCGAATTGGCGATTGGCCATCGCCGCGAGGGGTAGTGCGCACACGTCTGCGGCGTGAGGGGCTCCACGCCGGCACCCGGCAAGGACAGTCGAGGTGGGTGGCAACTACCTCGTTCCGTGCGATGGCCCACGAGTTCCGTTAGAGCATTCTCTCGTAAGGTGCGTCGTGCATCCGCCGGGTTAGCTCAGTTGGTCAGAGCAGCCGCCTTGTAAGCGGCAGGTCGCGGGTTCGACTCCCGCACCCGGCTCCG
>JBFLKR010000118.1:0-9488 GCA_040883295.1 Acidimicrobiia bacterium | reverse complement strand
GTCGAGTGGCCGTTCTTCTCGACGTTCCTGTCGAACGTGGAGATGACGCTCGCCAAGACCGACCTCGGCATCGCATCCCAGTACGTGGAGCGGTTGGTGCGACCCGAACACCGGGCCCCGTTCGACCTCATCCGCGAGGAACACGACCTGACGATGGCGGCGCTGCTCGATGCCCGCGGGACCGGGGGGATCCTCGCCGACAACCCGGTGCTGGCGCGGACACTGTCGGTGCGGGATCGCTACCTGGACCCGCTGAACTACCTGCAGGTGTCGCTGCTGGAGCGCCGCACCGACGACCCACTGTTCGAGCGGGCGCTGCTCTTGACCGTCAACGGTATCGCCACGGGCCTGCGCAACACGGGCTAGTAGCGCACCACCACCTCGGTCGCCCCCACCGCCCGCAGCACGGCCGAAAGCGTCTCGAGCGAGGTCGGCCATTCGGGGACGGTCACCACGAGTCGCACCGTCTCGGGTCCGGCCACCGATCCCTCCCAGTAGCGCCAGGAGCGCTGGTCGGCCGACAGCCACGGCGCCCACGACGGGTCCCGGGGCGTCGATTCGGTCGCCCACGCCGGCAGCACGTTTTCCAGCGGCTCGCTGATCTCGTCGCCCGCCGCCCACCGCAGTGCCAGTCGGAACCGCTCCAACAGCGGGCCGGGGTCGGGCGCCGACGCCTCCACCACCACGACCAGGCCGGGGTCGACGTCGGCGGGCGGGCCGGACCGGAGCCGGTCGACCTCGCCCATCAGAACACGGCGATCGACCCCGGGGCCCGTTCCGACCGGGCCAGCGTCCGCACCACCGCCGTGTCCCCGTAGGACCGGCGGGCCATGGCCACCAACGTCCCCACCGCCAGGTCGACGGCCTCGCCCGGCAGCGGGGGCAGCGGCTCGCCGACCGAGGCGGCGAGGTCGTCGTGGTGGACCACCAACTCGACGAGACGGGTCACGAGGTAGTCGTCGAGCGACAGGATCGACCCGCCGAACACGGCCAGCAGCCGGTCGTCGGGAGTGGCCTCGATGGTCGCCGTGAGCTCGTCGACGGTCTCGGCCATCGACGCCACCAGCGCCTGCGGCCCGGCGGTGGCCATCTCGTCGCCACGGGCGAGGATCCCCGAGCGCACGTCGTCGTCGTCGAGCCGGGCGGCGAGGAAGTACCCGGCGGGGTCGAGGACGGTGCCGCCGCTCGGCGGGTCCTCGGCGAGGTACGCACCGACGGTGCCGACGGCTCGGGCGAAGTGGCCGGCGAGCCCGCCGACCGTCCACCCGTCGAGCGCCGACGGATCGTCCCAGTGGTCGGCCACCGCTGCCACCACGACGGGGACGACGCGGGCGGCGGCGAGGAAGGCGATGCGGGGGGCGGGCTTGGCCATGGCCCGAGCGTAGGGCGCTGCTACTCGGTGGTCCCGAAGAGGCGGTCGCCCATGTCGCCGAGGCCGGGGCGGATGTAGAACCGGTAATCGAGCTCCCGGTCGACGGCGGCGGTGACGATGCGCACGTCGGGGTGGTCCTCAGCCATCCGCTCGACGCCGGCGGGGGCGGCGCACACGACGAGGGCGGTGATGTCGGTGCCGCCGGCCTCCTTGACCGTGTCGACGGCCCACGACAGCGACCCGCCGGTCGCCAGCATCGGCTCGAGGACCAGTACGTGGGCACGGGCGAGGTCGGGGAGCTTGGTGTAGTACTCCTGGGGCTGGGCGGTCTCCTCGTCCCGGAAGACGCCCACGTAGCCGACCTTCAGATCCGGCAGCTGGCGGGTGATGCCCTCGAGCAGCCCGAGCCCGGCCCGCAGCACCGCCACCGCGACGAGGTCCCGGGCGATCCGCCGACCGGTGGTCACCTCGAGCGGTGACTCGATCTTGACCTCCTCGGTCTCGAAGTGGTTCGCCGCCTCGTGGACGAGGGCCGTGCCGAGGCGCCGGGTGGCGGACCGGAAGGCGTCGGGGTCGGTCGACTTGTCCCGCAGGATCGAGAGGTGGTGCTGGGCAAGCGGGTTCTCGAGGATCGTGAGGTTGGGGTGCATGCTCCGTCCGGGCCGGCTGGCAGCGAGCGTACCCGGCGCGACGGGGCGGCCGTCCCCGCGGCGGCCGCCGGAGGGGCGTCGTCGTCAATCGAAGCGACGGATCCATTCACGTCCTACGTGAACCCGAGCCCCACGCCTCCCACCACCAGCGTGTCCGGCAACCCGGGGTTCGTCCGCACGTCGATCCGGTGAGGTGCGGGTTCCCATGCAAACCCTGCGTGCACCGGGTCCCGCGTTTCGGCGGCCGCCCACTCGGCAACGGCGCCATAGCCTCGCCCCATGACCCCGTTCCAGGCCGCCGTCGCTCAGGTCGTCGCCGCCATCCCACCCGGCACGGTGATGACCTACGGCGAGGTGGCCGCCGAGGCCGGCTTCCCCGGCGCTGCCCGCGGGGTTGGCGGCGTGCTCAAGGCCGTCGACGACCTGCCGTGGTGGCGAGTCGTGAGCAGCGCCGGCCGACTCGTCCCCGGCCTCGAGCGGCGCCACGCCGAGCTGCTCCGCCGCGAAGGCGTGCGGGTGGACGGCGGGCGGGTCGTAGGCTCGGCTCCGTGACCGGACGCAGCTTCATCGACGGCGTGTGGGTCGACGGCGCCGGCGAGGTGTTCGAGGCCGTCGACCCCGCCACCACCCACGTGACCTGGACCGGCCGCGCCGCCGACGACGGCCAGGTGGACGCCGCCGTGACGGCGGCGGCCCGAGCCTTCCCCGGGTGGCGACGCACCCCGGTCGACGAGCGACGCGTGGTGGTCGAGCGCTTCGCCGACCTCGTACGGGGCCAAGCCGAGGCGCTCGCCTCCGTCATCACCGGCGAGACCGGCAAACCGACGTGGGAGGCCCGCACCGAACCGGCGTCCATGGCTGCCAAGGTCGGGATCTCGATCGAGGCGTTGGAGACCCGAGCAGGCACCACCGAGCGCGACCTCGGTGGTGGCGTGCGCTCGGTCACCCGTCATCGCCCCCATGGGGTCATGGCCGTCTTCGGGCCGTACAACTTCCCCGGCCACCTCCCCAACGGCCACATCGTCCCCGCCCTGCTCGCCGGCGACACCGTGGTGTTCAAGCCGTCCGAGCTCGCCCCCGGCACCGCCGAGGCGACCGTGCGCCTGTGGGAGGAGGCCGGACTGCCGCCCGGCGTGCTGAACCTCGTGCAGGGCGCCGTGGACAGCGGCCGGGCCCTCGCCGGGCACCGGGGCATCACCGGGATCCTCTTCACCGGCAGCGCCCGCACCGGGCGGCTCCTCCACGAACAGGCCGCCGGGCGGCCCGAGTTGCTCCTCGCCCTCGAGTTGGGCGGCAACAACCCGCTCATCGTGACCGACGGCGTCGACATCGACGCTGCCGTGGTCACGACGATCCAGTCGGCGTTCCTGTCGGCCGGCCAGCGCTGCTCGTGCGCCCGCCGGTTGTTGGTACCCCGGGGGGCGTGGGGTGACGACTTCATCGATCGACTCGTGGAGGCGACCGGGCACCTCGAACCCGGCGACCCCCGCGGCGAGCCGCAGCCGTTCCTCGGACCGGTGGTGGGCGCCCGGGCCGCCGACGGCCTCGCCGAGGCGTGGGCCGGGCTGGTCGAGCTCGGTGGCCGGCCGCTCGTGGAGCTGCGACGGGGCGACCCCGCGACTGGCTTCATCTCCCCGGGGATCATCGACCTCACCGGCGTCGAGGGGGTGCCCGACGAGGAGTGGTTCGGACCGCTGCTGTCGGTGTACCGCTACCGCGATCTCGACGACGCCATCGACCTCGCCAACGACACCGCCTTCGGGCTCTCGGCAGGCATCCTCACCTCCGACCGAGCCGAGTACGAGCGAGTGCTCGACGAGGTGGCCGCCGGGGTCGTCAACTGGAACCGGCCCCTCACCGGGGCCTCGTCAGCGGCCCCCTTCGGGGGGATCGGGGCGTCGGGCAACCACCGCCCGAGCGCCTTCTACGCCGCCGACTACGTCGCCCACCCGGTGGCGAGCCTCGAGACCGACGAGCTGGCCATGCCGGAGTCCCTCCCGCCGGGCCTGCGGCTCTGAGCACGACGGGCCCGTCCGGTCGCCCTCGGCCGACCACGCGCCCTCGACCCCCGTTCTTGTCGGGCCCCGCCAGCCCGGAGGAGGCTGGGCCCGACAGGAACGGGCGCAGGAACGATCCGACCTCGGGTTGGGCCTCGTAGATCGGCATGGGCACTCCGATCGACCGTGCACATCTGCGCGACTTCATCACACGCACCGAGTCGATGGTCTCCCCGAAGGACGTCGGCAAGCTCTACCAACGGGCCGAGATGTTGGCGAAGCTGCCGATCCCCCTCCAGCAGTGGATCGTCGACCGGGCTGGCGGCGACGCCGAGATCGGGTTCGTGGTCGAGCCCTACTGCTTCTTCCTCGCCCACGAGATCGTCGATGAAGCGGCAGCCACCGCGCTGCTGCCGCCGGACTACGAGCTCGCCCCGAGTGCGATCTTCGAAGGCACGGCACCGAGGTACTGCGGGATCCTGGGGGCGTTCAACGTCCACACCTCGGTGTTCTGGGGCAGCCGGGTCGAGCTCTACGTCATCGCCCGCAACACCCGGACGGGCATGCTGTCGTGGATCATCTGTGACTACGAGTCGAACACGATCAGCTACGACCCCGGGCAGGGGTTCTCGGGGGCGACCACCAGCCGGTCGGTCATCACGACGTCGCACCGTGGCGAGGTGATCGTCGATGTCCACGGCGCGGAGCGCCCCAACCGGCTCACCTGCGTCGCCGACCTCGAGGGCGCGACCATGCAGCCCCTCGACCAGCCACTGTGGATCGAGGGCAACCTGTCCGTGGACTACGGCGGCCGGTTGATGGAGCCGGACTCGGCCCCCTTCGGCCTCGTGTTCGATCCGGGCGAGATGGAGCGGGCGCTCCGGGTCCCGCTGGACGCCGTCACCATCGAGGCCAACACGTTCGGGGCCTCGTTCCTCGACCCCGAGCCCTTCGAGTCGGCCTGCTTCCCCTACGCCCAGCACTTCCTCACGACGAGCTTCCCGGAGGAGAGCGCCATCCGCGACCGCGCCGGGCTCCAGGCGGCGGTCGTCGCCTCGATCGACGCCGAGTAGCGGCTACCCGCCCGATCCCGTCACCGGCTCGTCGGCGGCGGTCAGCACCAGCACCACGATCCGGCCGTCCTCAACGTCCATCACGGCCGTTCCCGAGTCGCCGCCCTCCCAGCCCCAGCCGAACGCGATGTCGTCCCCGATCTGGACCGGTTCGACGATCACGAGGTCCTCTCGGCGATGGTCCTCGACCCACCAGCCGAACGTCTCGCCATCGAGGCCGAACGACCCCACCAGCGCCTCGTTGCCGTGGTAGAGCTCGTGGGCGTCGGCAACCGTCGCAACGGTGGCATCCTCGGCGAACAGCTCGCGCAACCGGTCGGCGTCACTCGACTCGGACGCGGCCTCGAACTCGGCCAGAATCGGGTCGACGACGTCCGCCGCCGTGGCGCCACCCATGATGCCTTCCACACTCAGGACCACGGCGGCTACGGCCCCATCCCGTAGCGCCATGGTCCCGGTGCCGGCCGCCAACTCCTGCCACGTCCACCCGAAGGCGACGGCATGGGCGCCCACCTGCACCGGGTCGATGACCGAGAGGTCGTCGCCCGCATGGACCTGGTACCGGCGGCTGAACTCCCAGCCGTCCGGGCCGAGGGCATCGAGCGCCGTGTCGTCGCCGGCTCCCAGCTCGTGGACGTCCCCGGCGGTGAAGAACACCCCGTCCTCGGCGAAGACATCCTGGACCCGACCGAAGTCGGCGGCGTCGTAGGCCGCCTCGTATTCGGCCACGATCGGGTCCGGGTCGACGACCTCGGGTCCGGTGAACTCCGAGCCACTGCAGCCGGTCAGCACCAGGCAGACGGCCAGAACGATCGCGATTCTCCCCGACATCGTCCCCTCCTCGGTTGTCCCAACATCCCATCATCGCGCCGCCGGGACGAGCGGCTCAAGGAGATTCCGCTACCCGCCGACCGCCCGTACCCTGCCGCCGACGTCGTCCCCCGGAGATCCCCGTGAACGAGACCCTGGCCGCGCTCGGTGACGAGTACTGGGAGCGCTACCTCGCCGACAACCCGATGTTCGCCTCGATCCTCGGCGACCACCGGTACGACGACCGGATGGGGGACTTCTCGGCCGAGGCCGAGGACCGCCGGATCGCCCACCTCCGCTCGATCGCCGATCGGGCCGAGGCCATCGACCCGGACGAGCTGGATCCCGCCGACCGGGTGAGCCTCGAGGTCCTCCACTTCTCGGCCCTGGGCGAGATCGACGTCCTCGAGGCTCGGCTCAGCGACTTCACCGTCAACCCGGCGTCGGGGATCCAGGCCATCCTCCCCACCGCCCTGGCCCAGCTGCCGATCGAGACCGCCGAGCACGCCGTGGCGCTCCTCGAGCGGTACCGGGACCTCGGACACCAGCTCGGGGTCGCCGCCGACCGCCTCGCCGACGCCGCCGAGCGCAGTCGAACGTCGCCCAGCGTCCACGTCGACGCCGTCATCGCCCAGCTCGACGCCCACCTCGCCACGGACCTCGACGACGACCCGTACCTCCGGGTGCGCAACCCGATGTCCTTCTCGGACGACGAGATGCTGGCGTGGCGGGCCGAACTGGCGACGGTGGTCGCCGACCACGTCCGGCCCGGGTTCGCCCGGCTCCGAGAGGTGCTCGCCGACCGGGTGCGACCGGTGGCCCGCTCGGCCGACCAGCCCGGCCTGGGCCACCTCCCCGGCGGCGAGGCGGCCTATGCGGGCCTGCTGGCCTATCACACCTCGACCGACCTGTCCGCCGAGGACATCCATCGCATCGGCCTCGAGCAGGTCTCCCGCCTCGCCGACGAGTACCGGAGCCTCGGCGGCGAGGTGCTGGGCACCACCGACCTCGCCGAGATCTTCGAGCGCCTCCGGGACGACCCCGCCCTGCACTTCGAGACCGGGGAGGAAGTCCGGGCCGCCGCCGAGACGGCGATGGCACGGGCCAAGGCCGCCATGGGCGACTGGTTCGGCCGTTTGCCACAGGCCGACTGCCTCGTTGGCGAAGTGCCCTCGGGCCCGGTCGCGTTCTACTACCCGCCGGCCGAGGACGGGTCCCGGCCGGGCACCTTCTTCGTGAACACGGCCGACCCCACGAGTTGGGCGCGATACGAGATCCAGGCGACGGCCTTCCACGAGGGCATCCCCGGCCACCACCTGCAGCTGGCCATCTCCCAGGAGCTCGAGGACGTGCCCGCCTTCCAACGGCACGCCCGCATCACCGCCTACGCCGAGGGCTGGGGGCTCTACACCGAGCGCCTCGCCGACGAGATGGGCCTGTACTCGAGCCAGCTCGACCGGATCGGGATGCTGTCGGCCGACTCGATGCGGGCCTGCCGCCTCGTCGTCGACACCGGGCTCCACGCCATGGGCTGGACCCGCCAGCAGGCGATCGACTACGTGGTGGCCAACTCGCCAATGCGCTTGGGGACGATCGTCCCCGAGATCGATCGGTACATCGGGATGCCGGGCCAGGCCACCGCCTACATGGTCGGTCGGCTCGAGATCCAGCGCATCCGGACCGACGCCGAGCAGCGGCTGGGTGACGCCTTCGACATCAAGGCCTTCCACGACGTCGTGCTCGGGTCGGGTCTCGTGCCGCTCGGGACGCTCGAGCGGATGGTCGACGACTGGGTGGTCGACGCCGCCTGAGAACCGGTCAGGGGGCCCACCGGTGCAGGCCCTGCAGGAGAACCGCGGGCTGTGGGCGGTGTATGACACCACCCACGGCCCAAACCTCCGAGAGCCAACCCCGCCCGCAACCCTGGGTTGCCAGCGGGGTCAGCGGCCGATGCCGCCGTGGACGTCGTAGGACAGGACCACCTCGTCGGTGAGTGGGTGTGACTGGCAGGTGAGCACCAGGCCGGCGTCGCGCTCGGCGTCGGTGAGGGCGTAGTTCTTGTCCATCCGCACCTCGCCCTCGATCACGACCGCCTTGCAGGTGGCGCACATGCCGCCCTTGCAGGCGAACGGCACCTCGGCACGCACCGTCCGGGCGTAGTCGAGGATCGGGGCGCCGTCGGGGTCGACCATGACCACCGACGTACGGCCGTCGAGCGTGACGGTCACCCGCGCCAGGCCCTCGGTGTCCTCGGGCGGCGGCGGCGGGGGCTCGAACCGCTCGTCGAAGAAGAGTTCGTCGTGGATGCGCTCGTCGGCCACGCCCCGATCGGCGAGCACGGCGCGGGCGTCCTCCACCATCCCGAACGGCCCACACAGCCACCACCCGGCGACCTTCTGGGCGGGCACCAGCGTGTCGAGGAGCATGCCGAGCTTGGCCGCATCGACCCGGCCCTCGAACAGCGGCACGTCGTGGGGCTCGCGGCTCAGGACGTGGATGACCTGGAACCGGTGGGGGAAGCGGTCCTTCAGCGCCTCGACGTCGTCGAGGAACATGATCGAGCGAGACGTTCGGTTGCCGTAGACGAGCGTCACCCGACTGCCCGGCTCCTGTTCGAGGGTGGTCGCCACGATCGAGAGGATCGGGGTGATGCCCGATCCCGCCGCGATCGCCACGTGGTGGTCGGCCGCGTCGGGGTCGGGGGCGTGGGTGAACTCCCCCACGGGCGGCGCCACCTCGATGACGTCGCCGGGGGCCAGCGACTCCGTGGCCCACGTCGAGAACGCACCGCCGGGGATGCGCTTGACGCCGACCCGCAGCCGGCCGGAGCCGGCCGGCGAGCAGATCGAGTACGAACGCCGCACGTCCTCGCCCTCGATCTCGGCGCGGACGATGACGTGCTGGCCCGGCACCCAGCGGAACGCGTCGGCGAGGTCGTCGGGCACGTCGAAGGTGATCGCCACCGAGTCGTCGGTCTCGGGATGGACGTCGGCGACGGTGAGGGGGTGGAAGGTGACGGCGTCGGTGGTCATCAGATCGGCTTGAAGTGGTCGAAGGGCTCGAGGCACGCCGAGCAGCGGTAGAGCGCCTTGCAGGCGGTGGAACCGAACTGGGAGACGATGCGGGTCTGGATCGAGCCGCAGTGGGGGCAGCGCACCTGCTCGGTGAGCACGTTGCCGGTCGATCCGGGTGGGGCGATGCCGAACTCCTCGAGCTTGCGCTTGCCCTCCTCGCTCATCCAGTCGGTCGTCCAAGCCGGCGAGTAGACCGTGCGCACCTCGGCGTCGGGGAACCCGGCGCCGGTGAGGGCCCGGCCCACCTCCTCGCGGATGTGGTCCATGGCCGGACAGCCCGAGTAGGTCGGCGTGATGGTGACGACGATGGTGCCGTCCTCCTCGTCGACCCCCCGGAGGATGCCGAGATCGTCGATCGTCAGGACGGGGATCTCGGGGTCGGGGACCGCCGCCACCGCCGCCCTGGCCGACTCGATGCGGGTACCGACGCTCACCACGACGCCCCGGGGTGGGCCCGATGGAGGTACTGGAGGTCGGGGAGGATGTGGCCGAGCTGCTCGGTGTGGAACCCG
>JBFLKR010000117.1:0-6743 GCA_040883295.1 Acidimicrobiia bacterium | reverse complement strand
GCGATGACCGTCGCCCGGGCATCGGCCCCCGCCGGTCCCCAGTGGAGGGCCCGGAGGAAGCCACCCGGCACCTCCACGGACAGCGGGACGTGGTCTGCCATGGCCGGCAACCTACGCGGCGAACGACATCCCTAGCCTCCCGCCATGGCCCGCCTCGCCACCGCCATCCGGGACTGGGCGACGACCATCCCGACCCTGCTCGCCTTCGGCGCCACGCTGGTGGTCGGCGACGTCGTCCTTCGAATCAGCCGCCTGTTCGGCCTCCGTCCCATGGAGTGGTCGGTGGCCGTCCTCCAGCGGATCCTCATCTGGTGCTTCAAGCTGTCCGGCATGCGCCTCGAGGTCGAGCGCTCGCCGGCGCTGGAACCGGGCGCCGGCTACGTCATCGTCACCAACCACCAGTCGATCTTCGACATCCCACTGGTCGGGGGGACCCTGCTCACGAATTTCCCGAAGTACGTGTCGAAGGTCGAGTTGGCGCGGGGGATACCCCTCGTCTCCTACAACCTGCGACGGGGCGGCAACTGCCTCATCGACCGGGGTGATCCCGAGTCGGCCACACGGACCATCGCCGAGTTCGCCGAGGAGGTACAGCGGCGTGGGGTCTCGGCGGTCATCTTCCCGGAAGGATCGCGCAGTCGCGACGGACGATTGAAGCCGTTCAAGCGGACGGGCACGGAGGTGCTCATCGGGACCGCCGACCGGCTTCCCGTCGTACCGGCCACCATCGACGGCTCCTGGCGCCTGCTGGTCAACAAGATGTTCCCCATCCCCTTCGGGACCCGGGTCCGGATCCGGTTCGGCGATCCGATCGAACGCGTCGTCGGCGACGACCCGGGCCAGCTGTTGGATCGCTGCCGGGACGAGATCACCGCCACGCTCGCCGGGTGGCAGGCCGATGCGGCGACCGGCTCGACGTGAGGCGGCGGTGACCGACGACCGGCTGGACGACGCCGCCCGCCTCCGCCTGTTGGAGGCGGCCCTGGAGCAGACCCGGGCGGCGGCCTGCATCACGACCGCCGAATTGGACGCACCCGGACCGACGATCGTCTACGTCAACCCGGCGTACTGCGCGATGACCGGTCGCCGCCGGGAGGACGTGATCGGGCTCACCCCCCGGGTCATGCAGGGGCCGCTCACCGACCGGGCCGAGCTCGACCGCCTCCGAACGGACCTGGAGGCGGGCCGGACGTTCGAGGGCGAGACCGTCAACTACCGCGCCGACGGCACCCCCTTCATCATCAGCTGGCGGATCGACCCCGTGACCGACGACGCCGGTGTCACCACCCACTACGTGGCCACCCAGGCCGACGTGACCGACGAGCGTCGCAACAGCCGCCTGCTCGCCGCCATGCGCCTCGTCGACCAGGCGCACACCGCCGCCGTCAACGACCCTGCCCCTGCCGACGACGACATCGAGCGGGTCGCCGAGGCCGTCGCCCAGGCGCTCAGGACCGTCGCCCCCTGGGGGACCGCCATCGCCGGCGCCCGGGTCCGCCTCCCCGGCGGGACGGTCGAGGTGGGTGGACCACCCCCGAGCCCTCGGGGGCTGGTCCTCGACGACGCCCGCGTGGGCTTCGTCGCCGGTGGCGCCGACGAGACCGTGTGGGCCGTCATCGGACCCCTCACCATCGACGAGCGTCGCTTCGTCCACGAGCCGTCACTTCGGTCGTTGGCCGACCGCGCCGGGCTCGTCATCGGGGCCGTTGCCGAGTTCGAGCGGCGCCGCACCGAGGCGATCGTGCTGCAGTCCCGACTGCTGCCACCGACCGAGCTCGAGGTGCCGGGCTTCGAGGTGGCGAGCCGATTCCGGCCGGGGGAGGTCGGCTCGGCGGTGGGCGGCGACTGGTTCGAGGTGCACCAGCTGGGTGGCCGGCGCACGGCGGTCGTGATCGGCGACATCGCCGGCGACGGGGTGCAGGCCGCCGCCGAGATGGGGAGGGTGCGGTTGGTCCTCGAGCGGGCGCTCGCCGAGACGGGTCGCCCCGGTCCGGCCCTCGAGACCACCGGCGACTGGTGCGCCGCCGAGGGCGTCTTCGCCACGGCCTGTGTGGTGGTGGTCGGCCCGGGCGGCCGGGCGATGGTGGCCTCGGCCGGCCACCCCCTGCCGCTGCTCGCCGACCGCCGCGGCCGAGTCGCTTCCCTCGACGTGGCCGTCGGGCCGCCGCTCGGCGTGGGTGACGTCGACGTCCCCGGCGGGCGGTTCTCGATCGCACCCGGGGAGCGGCTCGTGCTCGTCACCGACGGGGTGGTCGAGCGTCGGGACGAGGCCCTCGACGAGGGCCTCGCCCGCCTCGCCCGGCTCGTGGCCCCACTCGACGGCGTCGTCGCCACCGCCGACGCCGCCGTGGCCGCTGCCCCCGGCTCCGACGACGCCGCGGTGGTGGTGCTCGCCCGCCGATGAGCGCGGCCCGGCGCTACCGTGGCGCCATGGACGCAACGGTCGCCGCAGAGGGCAACGAGCTGCGGGTCAGCGGTGAGATCGACGCCCACTCGGTGTCGGTGGTCGATGCCGCCCTCGCCGAGGCGGACCCGACGTCGGAGATCTCCCTCGTCCTCTCGGACGTGTCGTTCATCGACTCGTCGGGGTTGCGGGCGCTGGTCGCCGCCCACAAGCGCACGGAGGCGGCGGGTGGAGGCCTCGTGCTCGTCGACCCGTCGCAGTCGGTGCTACGGCTGCTCGGCCTCACCGGCCTAGACCAGGTCCTCACCATCCGCTGAGGGCCAACGGCACACGACCTCGGTCCGGTCGTGGTCGGCCGAGACCGTCACCGCCGGGCACAGCCGCCGCACGATCGCCAGCCCGCGGCCACGGTCGCCGTCGGGACCCGGGTCCTCCCACCGCTCGGGCGGGGGCAGTATCGAGTCGGTCGGGGGATTGGTGACCGACAGGCGGACGCCGTCGTTGCCCACCGACAGTGACACCGTCACGGGCCCGGCGGCCAGGGCCATCGCGTTCGCCACCAACTCGGTCAACACCAACAGCACGTCGTCACGGGTGGCTGCGTCGACCGGGCCCCCGGCGAGCCATTCGGCGGCGGCGCGCCTGGTCTCGGGGAGCGCGGCGATGTCGTCGTCGACCGTGATCGCGTGCTGCACCAGTTCCATGATGGCGTCCTGCATGCGGGAATGGTTCCCTCGGGTGCCCGACGCGAAACACCTAGGCTCGCCGTGTGTCCGGCGACGCCATCGAGCTCTCCCTCCCCGCCGACCCCCGCTACCTCGCCTTCCTGCGGGTCGCCGTGCGCGGGGCGGCGGCCGCGGCGGGGCTGGGCGTCGACCGGGTCGACGATGCCGCCCAGGCGATGGACGAGGCGGCCGCCGGCATCCTCGAGGGAGTCGGCCCGGGCCGCAGCCTGGAGGTGCTCCTCACGGTCGGGAGCGGCTCGCTGCGGGCCGTCGGCGAGATCGTCGGTGATGGTCTTCCGCCGGCCCCCGTCCACGACCTCGCCCTCGCCGTGCTGGGGGTGGTCGCCGACCGGCACGAGGTGGTGACCGGCGCCGATCGGCGCGGGTTCGACTTCACCATCGGCGATGGCTGACGACGACCTCCGCCGCTACGCCGAGCATCCCGACCGCCAGCTCCGGAACCGCATCGTCACCGAGCACCTCGGCCTGGCCGTGGCCATCGCCGGTCGCTACGGCGGGCGAGGGGTGCCCGACGACGACCTGCGACAGGTCGCGACGTTGGCACTGCTCGCCGCCGTCGACGGGTTCGATCCCGACCGTGGCGTCCCGTTCACGGCCTATGCCTCCCAGGTGGTCGACGGGCGGCTCAAGCAATGGTTCCGGGACGGCACCTGGATGGTGCGGGTGCCGCGTCCGGCGCGGGACCGGGCGACCGAGGCACGCCGTGTGGTCGCCCGGCTGGAGCAACGGCTGGGTCGGTCCCCCACGGTGCCCGAGTTGGCGGCCGAGCTCGACGCGACCGAGGACGAGGTCGTCGAGGCGCTCGACGCCTCGGCGGTCTATCGGGTCGAGACGCTGGACACGCCCGACCGGGTCGACCCCGGTGGCGTCGACGCCGACCTGGCGGGCCTCGTCGACCGTCTCGACCTAGCCGACGCGATCGCCCGGCTCCCCGAGGCCGAGGCCGAGGTGGTGGCAGCGGTCTTCGGCGACGGGCTGACCCAGCGCGAAGCGGCGGCCCGCCTCGGCATCAGCCAGATGCAGGTCTCCCGGCTCCAGCGCCGGGCGCTGGGCCGGCTGCGGGCCCGGCTCGCCGACTGAGGCGCGGAACCGGTTTCGGCCTCGTCGCCACGGGGAACCCATGGGCCAAGACCAACGGCCCACAAGGAGGTCCATCCCCATGGTCGAGATGCTGACGCAAGGCCAATACGACTTGGTCTTCAACGTCTTCAGCCTGGTGACGGCCGGCATGTTCGCAGCCGCCATCTTCTTCATCCTCGCCCGCCGCGAGGTGGCGCCCAAGCACCGGATGGCCCTGACGCTCTCCACGCTGGTCGTCTCGATCGCCGCCTACCACTACTTCCGGATCACCGGCGCGTGGGAGGCAGCGTTCCAGTTCGTGGGCGGGGAGTACCTGCCCACCGACCGGCCCTTCAACGAGGGCTACCGGTACGCCGACTGGCTGCTCACCGTCCCTCTCCTGCTCCTCGAGCTGGTGGTGGTGCTCGGTGTGAGCCGCCAGCTCACCCGCAGCCTCGCCACCAAGCTCATCGTGGCCGCGGTGGCGATGATCGCCCTCGGCTACCCCGGTGAGGTGGCGGCGACCGACGACCCGGCGAAGTGGATCTGGTTCACGCTGTCGATGATCCCGTTCCTGTACATCATCTACGTGCTGTACACCCAGTTCGGCGAGGCGCTGAGCCGCCAGAGCGATCGGGTCAGGGCCCTGTTCGGGAGCCTGCGGACGATCATCCTCGTCACGTGGTCGGTGTATCCGCTGGCCTTCCTCGCCCCCTATCTGGCGCTCGACCCGGCCACCACCGAGGTGATCCGTCAGGTCGGCTACGGCGTCGCCGACCTCGTCGCCAAGCCCGCCTTCGGCGTCCTGCTCTTCTTCATCGCCCGACAGAAGTCGGTCGAGGAGGGCTGGATCCGGGGCTCCGACGAGCAGCGAGTCGAAGCCGCCGCCTGAACCGCCGAACCAACCGTGCCCGGGGCCCATCACCCGTCCGATGGTCCCCGGGCCGACCCACCCCCGGAGGAACCCATGACCACCGCCCCCTTGGCCGACCGCTTCTCCCCCCTCGACAACCCTGCCATCTTCGACCGATTCGGCGAGGAGCCCTTCTTCCCCGAGACGGTCACGCTCCTGCGCTCGGTCCGTGACCACGACTTCGACACGCTCGCCGACCTGTGCGACGACGACTTCGGCATCGTCGACCTCGACGTCGACGGCTCGGGGGTGCCGATCCGGTCGCGGGCGGAGTGGGAGGACTGGTTCCGCGGCCTGTTCGCCAAGCTCGACGCCGCCGGTGCCGAGACGGACTCGATCATCACCGACTACGCCGCCACCCGGACGCCCTACCTGGGGTTCGGCGTCCTGGAGTGGGTGCAGACCCTCTCCATGGGGCCGCTCGAGGCTCGCTTCACCTGCATGGCGACGCTCGTCTGGAAGCGGACCGAGACCGGTTGGAAGGAGGCCCGCTGGCACGCCTCGTTGCTGTCGGCGGACATCCCGCCGGAGATGGCGGCCGCCGCCTGAGTCAGCCCGTTCCCGATCCGCCGCCCACCGACGTACTCCTTCCATCGGTGGGCGGCCCCGCGAAGGCCTGGGCGATCTCGAGCCAGTGGTCGGCCACGGGGCCCTCGGCGACGAGGTCGAGCTCGGACCGGGGCCGACGCTGGGTGACGAGCAGGCAGAAGTCGACGGCCGGCCCGGTGACGAGCCCGTCACCCTCGGGGTGCCAGGTCCAGGTGTCGCCGTCGGGGCCCGTCAGCTCGACCCGCGGCGGCTGGGCCGGGGGGGTCTCGCCCCGGTTGAGGTGCGACCAGCCGAAGGTCACGACCCCCAGGTGGGCGACGTGGCGGAGGCGCTGGGTGCGCGAGCGCTCGATGCCCAGCGCGTCGGCGACGTCCTGGGCGTGGGCCCAGGTCTCCATGAGCCGGGCGGTGGCGCCCGAGCGGGCGCTCATGTCCGGCCCGTACCAGGGGATGCGGTCGCGGGGGTCATGGAGGGCGAACGCCTCGACCATGGCCGCCCTCGCCATCGCCAGCCAGCCGCGGAGGTTGGCATCGTCGCCCAGTTCGGGGCGGTCCCGGTGGATGTTGGCTTGGTCGGCGAGCTCGCCGGACTCCAACAGCGCAGCCAGCTCGGTGCGGAACCGGTCGGGGTCGGTGAGGGCAAGCGTCTCCCGCTCGTCGTAGAACGCCAGGTGACCCAACTGGTCGCGGATCGACCAGCCCTCCGCCGGGGTGGGGGTGTCGAGGTCGGCGCCGTCGAGCCACCCGTCCAGCTCCGCCCACTCGTCGGTGAGATCACCGAGCAGGCCGCCCCAGTCACTCACGCCCGACCCGCCGTCCCTGCGCCAACCCTGGGTTGTGAGCGTCGCCGATCGGTGTTCTGAGGGCGGTGAGCGTCGGAAACCGACGCCCACAACCCTGGGTTGTAGTCACGCTTCGTCCTCGTCGACCACGACCAGCACCTCGTCGGCCTCGACCTGGGCGCCCTCGGCCACCCGGACCTCGGCGACCGTGCCGTCGCTGGGCGCCCGCACGGCGTGCTCCATCTTCATGGCCTCCACCACGACCAACACCTGCCCCTTGGTGACCCGATC
>JBFLKR010000116.1:0-10017 GCA_040883295.1 Acidimicrobiia bacterium | reverse complement strand
GTGTCCCAGCGCAGCAGCAGGTCTCCCTCATACGTTCCGCCGTAGGTGAGACCTCGGCGGGTGCCCCAATACGTCACCAGGTGGGCGATGCCGCAGTCGTCGGCGACGATTCGTCCATGCACCTTGCCGTAGCCCCACGAGCCCGATTCGTGGTCGACGACGGACAGGACGTCGGTGACGAGCGTGAGTTCGCCCGACGCCGGGTCGTACTCGTACAGGTATGAGTTGCCATCGGGGCCGAGGTGGTCGCCGATCGCCGACAGGAAGCGACCGTCCGGGAGCACCGTCCCCAGTCCCCAGTGGGACCAAGGGTTCCCCTCGTAGTCGGGATGCGGATAGACGGCCGCCTCCACGACCGGGTCATCGGCGACCTCCTCGAGTGCGACCGCCGGCCCGGACGGCGCCGCAGCTTCGGCCGGATCGGGGCAGGCTTCGGGGTCGGCCGGAGTCGAGGCGATGGCGACGGTCGTCGTGGGATCGGCGTCGATGCTTGTCGGGGTCGAGGCATTGGCGGCGGTCGTCGTGGGGTCGGCATCGGTGCCTGCCGGCGTTGGATCGCCCGAGCAGGCGGCCCCCAGGAGGGTCAGGATGACGGCGATCGCGAGGGTGCGCACCCTTGGCATGTTCGCATGGCGCGTGTTGCACGGGTCGGGCCGACCGACTCGGTCCATCGGTCGGCGGCCGTGGAGCGCCTTTCGCTCCGAGCGCGTTCGCCGGGGGTTGACGGCGAGGACACCCCCTGTCCACCATGCGCCCCTAGCGTGCCGACGAGGTCGGTCCGACGACGGGAGGCTCCGATGCGAGACGACGGCAGGCGAGTGGTCAAGGTCGCCGACCAGTTGGCCATCCGAGCCCTGGCGACCGACGGGGCGACACTCGATGGTGACGTCATCCGGGCGGGCATCGCACAGTTGGGGGCGATCCTCGGCGACGCCCTCCTCATGAGCGGGGCGACCGAGGCCGAGGTGACGTTCGGCCTGGAGGTCGACGCCGATCTCGGCGCCGTGGTCGTGGTCCCGGCGGACGATGCCCTGCTCGAGGTCACGCTCGAGTGGGACACCGATGACCTGGTCCTCATGTGGGAGGACGACGAGGAGATCGACGACCTCGACGACGATGCCGACCTGCCGTACGGCTTCGGCTTCGACGAGGACGCCGAGGACATCGAGTTCGACGAGGACGACGAGGACGACGAGGACGACGACGAGGACTACGACGACGACCTCGACGAGGACGACGACGAGGAGTAGGGCTCGGCCCAACCGGGGGCCCCGACGACGGAGCCTGCCGCAAGCGGCAGGGCGACGCTCACATGCTCAAGCTTCGGAGTCCGAGATCGCCGCCAGGATCTGGTCGCCGTAGGACTCGAGCTTGGCCGGGCCGATGCCCGGAATCGTCAGGAGCTCCGTACGCGACGTCGGCCGGGCCTCGCAGAGCGCGTCGAGGGTGCGGTCGTTGAAGATCACGTAGGCCGGCACATCGCGGCGTGACGCTTCCTCGCTCCGCAGTCGTTTCAGCCGTTCGCGGACGTCGGTGCCGTCGAGGACCAGGGGGCCCGACCGGGAGCCCACCCGGACGAGCTCGCCGGCCGTGATCCGCATGCGACCACCCTCGCCGAGCTGCAGGAGTACCCACTCGTCACCGACCTCGACGACCTCGCCGCGGTAGCCCCCGCTGGCCGTGACCCGGTCGCCGACCGACACCCGCACCCCCTTTCGCGTGCCCGCCCCGCCCGTCCGCACGGGTGGGCGCTCATCGGGGCCCCGCTCGCGCTCGAGCTCGGGGAGGAACGGACTCGGGCGGGCGGCATCGGCCATGACCACGACCTGTCGCCGGGCCCGGGTGATCGCCACGTGCAGGACCCGCCGCTCCTCCTCGAGGTCGTCGCTCAGCCGGTGCGGGAGGGTGCCGTCGTCGACGCCGAAGACCAGCACGCGGTCCCACTCGAGGCCCTTCACCTTGTGCACCGTCGTGAGGCGGATGGCGTCGGGGGCCGGTGGGCGGCCGAGGCGTTCGGCGAGCCATTCGCCGAACGTGTCCGGGTCGGGGTGGAGCTCGGCCGCACGGACCAGGGCGGTGAGGTCGTCCGTGTGGCCGCCGGCCCCCGCCGGTCGGGAGTGGTCGAGCTTCAGGGCGGCGGTGGCCAGGCCCTCGTCGTCGACGACGGCGTCGAGCAGGTCGGCGGTGGTGGCGGCCCGACCCATCCGGGCGACCCGCTCGAGGCGGTCGATGAACTTCCACCACATCGCCGCCTGGCGGCCGTCGAGGGTGCGGCCGACGCGCTGCAACTCGCGCAACGACGTATCCCGGTTGCCGACGACCTCGCCCAGCAGCCCCACGATGCCGCTGGGGGGTCGCCGGGCCGTGTGGTACAGGTCGTCGGCGGCGATGGACTCGGGGTTGCGGCCCACTCGCAGCCATGCCAGGGCCGACGCGACGCCGGTGCGGTCGAGGAATCCCGGCTCCAACTCCACCCGGGTGGGGACCGCGGCCTCCTGACAGGCGAGGTGGAGCGGAAGCAGGGCCGCGTGGACCCTGGCGAGGACCACGACCTCGGTCTCGCCGGCCTCGAGCCACGCCGCCAGTTGGGCCGCCCCTCGCACCGCCAGCTCGGATCCGGGCACCGTTCGGACGGCGACGGCATCGTCGGGCTCGGTCTCGTCGGCCGCCACGATCTCCTTGTCGACCCGGCGGCGGTTGTGCGTGAGCAGGGTGGCGGCAGTCCGCACGATCGGGGCGACCGACCGGTAGTTGGTGGCCAGGGCGTGGGCGTCGGCGCCGGGGAACCAGCGCCCGTAGTCGATGAGGAACTCCGGGTCGGCGCCGGAGTAGCCGTAGATCGTCTGGTCGTCGTCGCCGACGCCGAACACCGCCAGCTCGGGAGCGGCGACGAGGCGCAGCAACAGCAGGTAGGCCGGTGTGAGGTCCTGGAACTCGTCGACCAACACGTGGCGATGGCGGGCCTGTCGCTCGGCCCGGAGGGCGGGGTCGGCCAACAGCACCTCGATGGCACCGAGCACTTGCTCCTCGTGGTCGGCGGCGCGCATGCCCTGGAGGCGGTCCCGGTAGCGGCGGAGCACCAGGGCGAAGTCGGGGGCGTCGTCGCGGAGGGCGTCGACCTCCTCGGGGTCGCGGAAGCCGACCCGGACGGCGGTCAACGCCTCGAGGTAGGGGCCGAGCCGGTCGGTGTTCGACTGGTGGCGGGCGGGCACCAGTCGGTCGAGGACCCGTCGGACCTCTCGTTCCTCGAGCAGGCGGACCGACGGCTCGGCCTGGCGGAGGATCGACCAGCCGAGCGAGTGGATGGTGCGGACGTCGACCCCGCGTGCTTCGGTGGGCAGCCGCTCGACGAGCTCGTCCCGGGCCCGGCGGTTGTACGCCACCGCCAGGATCGACCGCGGCTCCACGCCCCGGGCCAGGAGGTGGTGGATTCGGCCGATGAGGGTGCGGGTCTTGCCCGAGCCCGCCGGGGCGATGACCCGGGCCGGGCCCGACCGGTGGACGACGGCGTCGAGCTGGCCGGGGTCGAAGGCGCCCGGGGGCGGCTCGGGGTCGGTGGCCGGCATCGGTCGCAGGGAGCCGGACCGCACCGACTCGCCATGGACGACCGGATGGCCGGCGTCGGGGACCGGACCCCGGGGCCCGCCATCGACCCAGGCCGGGGTGCCGTCGGGGAGGAGGACGTCGGCGGGGCCACCGATCTCGGCGCCGAGGGCGGCGGCCTTGTGCGACCACCACCAGATCGGGGTCCCGGTGCGGGCGTCGACCGAGTTCACCCACACGAGGTACTGGAGGCGCTCGCGAGCGAAGAGGTGATCGGCGCCCACCTCCCACGGCGGGGCCACCACCCGCTCGGGTTCGCGGAGGGTCGCGGCGTCGACCGCCAGCTCCACCACGTAGGGCCGCCGGGCCGCCCAGGCCTCGTGGAGGGCATCGGCGAGGGCGCCGGCCCGGAGCGGATCGGCCAGCAGCGCCGCGTCCAGGCGGTGGCGGGGCGCGTCGGCCCAGGTGGCGCCGGCGGGGGCATCGGGTGCGACCACGAGGTTGCGGCCGAAGGCGGCTGGGGCAGGGTTGGTCACCGGCCCCGAGTGTGGCAGGGGCCTGTGACGCGAGCCGGGCCGTAGGGTGCCCCGATGCAAGCGGCGAGGTGGACGGAGTCGAACGCCGGGCGGGCGATGGCGATCCCCGGGGTTCGGGCGGTCGTCGTGGTGGCGGCCCTGCTCATGGCCTCGGAGGCGGCGGCGTGGGTGGCGATCCTCGTGCACGCCTACGACGTCGGCGGCCCCGGCATCGCCGGCGTCGCCGTCGCCGTCCAGCTCCTCCCCTCCGGGCTGGCCGCCCCCATCGGCGGCATCCTCGCCGATCGGTGGGGGCGGGGACGGACGCTCGTGGGTGTCGTCGCGGTTCTGCCGGTCGTCGGGATCGCAGCCTGGGTCGCCCTCGGATCGGGACTCGGGTTGTGGGCGGTGCTGGCGGTGGGCGCGGTGCTGAGTGTCGGGTTCGCCATGGCGCGGCCACTCCTGTCGGCCGTCCTCCCCGGCCTCGTGCCCGGCCCGTCCGAGCTCATGGTGGCCAACGGCCTGGTCGGGGTCGGATCGTCGGCGGCCTACGTGGTCGGTCCGCTGCTGGCGGCCGGACTCCTCGTGCAGGGGCCGGCGGCGGTGTTCGCCATGGTGTCGCCGTTGCTGGTGGGCGCCGCCTGGGTGGCTCGACCGGTCCGGTCGGTGGGCGGCGACGGGCCGCGACGGCGTGGGTCCGTGACGGGTCTGGCCGAGCTCGTGCGCCTCGCCGAGGTGCGTCCACTGCTCCTGCTCGGGTCGATCCACCAGTTCGTGGTGGGCGCCATCGACGTCCTCATCGTCGCCCTCGCGGTCGGCGTGTTGGCTGCCGGGGACCCGGCGGCGGCGGTCCTCGTGGCCGCCCAGGGCCTGGGCGGCGTCGTGGGCGGCGTCCTCACCTTTCGCCTCGCCGGTCGCCGCCGCCTCGCCGGATCGCTGCTGGCGGCGGCGGCGACCTTCGGTCTCCCCATCGCCCTGCTGGGGTTCCTGCCGGGTCTGGCGGTGGGGGTCGTGAGTCTCGTGGTCGTCGGGATCGGCGACGTCGCGCTCGACGTCCTCGGGCGCACCGCCATCCAGCGCGTCGCCCCGCCCCACCTCATGTCCAGGACCTTCGGCGCGTTCGAGAGCTTCCGCGAATGGTCGATCGGGCTCGGATCGCTGGCCGCCGGCGTGCTGGTGGCCGCCGTCGGTCTCGGGACGGGGGCGGCCGTGGTGGGCCTCCTGGTCCCGGTGGCGGCGGTGGCCGGCCTCGGCGCGCTCCGTCGGGTCGACGAGGGCGGGGACATCCCCTGGGAGCGGGTCTCGGCGGTGGCATCCATCGGGCTGTTCGCGTCGTTGTCGGTTCGCCAACAGGAGTCCCTGGCCGAACGCGCCGACGAGATCCGGGTCCCGGACGGGGCCCCGCTGGTCTTCGAGGGCGAGCGGGGCGACCGGTTCTTCGCGATCCTCGATGGGGCGGCCGTGGTGACCAAGGCCGGGACGGAGGTGGCCCGGCTCGGGCCCGGCGACCACTTCGGCGAGATCGCGCTGGTGCGCGACGACGGCCTGCGCACCGCCTCGGTCGAGGCCGTCGGTGGCGCCCACCTCCTCGTCCTCGACCGCGTGGCCTTCCTCGATGCCGTCCTGGCCAACCCGATGCTGGGCGGTGACGTCGCCGCCGAGGCCGACCGGCGACTGGGCGAGCTCGACGGCCTCGAGGGCGAGGGGCCCTGACCGGCCCGGTACGCTCGGCGGGTGCGCATCGGCTTCCTCGTGATGCTGCTCCTCGGCGTGGCGGCGGCCCTCCCTGCGCCCGCCGCCGAGTGCCCCGACGTCGACCCGGCCATCCTGCTGGCCGACTCCCAGGCGTCATTCGTCGGCCTGCTCCTCGACCAGACCGGCGACCAGGCCGAGTTCCTCGTCCAGGAGGTGGTCACCGGCCCGCTCGAGGAGGGCACCCTCACGGTGCAGGTGGTGGGCGAGCCCTACCGCCGGTCCGACGACGCCGAGGGCGTGTACCTGAATCGGGCCGGCGGGGAGTGGCTCGGGGATGGCTGCGCGGTCACGAGCGCCGACGAGTTGCGGGCGGTCGGGCCGAGTGGGGGCGGGATCGCCGGCGACTCCGAGTTCGAGGAGCCTCCGTACAGCCTGCTGCTGATCCCGACGGGCGTCATCGTGATCGGGGTGCTGGTGACCCGTTGGCGGGCGCGCCGCGCCGGAGGCGACGAGGCGGCCTGATCACACCGGCCGGAAGCGGTGGTGGGCGATCCCCCACTCGTCGCCGTCGTCGTAGGCGAACAGGGCCGAGCACGCCATGAAGAACATGCGCCAACGCTGCAGCCATCGGTCGAGGTCGTCGCCGTAGACGGGGGCGAGCACGGCCCGAACCTCGTCGATCCGGTCGTCCATCCGAACGAGCCAGGCGTCGAGGGTGCGCTCGTAGTGGGTGCCATCGACCCACCAGTCCCCATCGAGCTCGAAGTCGGGGGCCGCGGCCCGGGGGAGCAGGTCGACCGACGGCATGACGCCTCCGGAGAAGAACGTCTCCGCCATCCACGACGCCGGGCCGTCCACCTCGAAGGGGTAGGCGAAGGTGCGGTGGGCGAAGACGTGGACGAACACCGCCCCGTCGTCACGCACCCAGCGGCGGAGGCGGCGGAACAGTTCTGGATGGTTGCGGACGTGCTCGAGCATCTCGACCGAGACGACGCGATCGAATCGGCGGTCGCCCGGGTCGAAGTCGTTGACGTCGGCGGTCACCACCTCGACGTTGTCGAGGCCCCGCTCGGCGGCGAGGCGGAGGATGTGTTCCCGCTGGCCCGAGGAGTTCGAGACCCCGAGCACCGCCGACTCGGGGAAGCGCTCGGCGGTCCACAGTGTGAACGACCCCCATCCGCATCCCAGGTCGAGGACGTCTTGGCCATCGGCGAGGTCGGCGCGGGTGGCGGTGAGCGCCAGCATGGCCTCCTCGGCCGCCTCCAGGTCGTCCACCCCGTCGGGCCAGAGGGCCGAGGAGTACTTGCGACGGGGGCCGAGGACGAGGTCGAAGAAGGCGGCCGGGACCTCGTAGTGCTGGTCGTTGGCGAGGTCGGGCACGAGGGCGATCGGCCCCTCGGCGGCCTGGGCCCAGAACCGCTCCCGTTCGGTCGGGTCGGTGCGGCGTTCCCGGTCGAGGCGCACGCCGACGAGGCGGGCGGTCCCCCAGCGGATGAGGGGGTCGGGTACTCGGCCTCGCTCGGCGAGATCGATGGCCCGGGCGACGAGGGACTCGGCGGCGGACATCTCAGCTGCCGTCCGGGGGCGTCCTCAGCTCGTCGCAGATCCGGATGAGGTCCGCCCGGTCGGCGGCGCTGGTGCGGTCGCCGAACAGCGACCGGAGGTCGGCGAGGTGCACCTCGAGGGCGTCGGCCAGCATCCCCTCGCCTTCGTCGGTGAGGGCCACGAAGTGCACCCGGCGGTCGTCGGGGCAGGGGCGGCGCTCCACGAGACCTTCCTGCTCGAGGCGGTCGACGAGGCGGGTGGCGCCGCCCGAGGTGAGGGCCAGCTGGTCGCCGAGTTGGCCGGTGGCCATCGGCTCGCCGTGGCGGTGGAGGCGGAGCAGCGCCTCGAACCAGCCCGAGGAGATGCCGACCTCCTCGCGGAGGGACCGGTCGAAGGCGCGTCCGAGGATCGTCACGGCCTCGAGCGTGATCCCGAAGGCATCCATGAGGGCGGCGTCGTCGGTCTCGATGAGTGGGCGGTTGGTCACGGGCATGAGCGTAGGAGAGGGCTTGCGTTCTGTCAGTATCTCTGTGTACAGTAACTGAGTACGCAACTACTGCTAAAGGAGAGACTGCTCATGCAGGCAACCATCACCCTCCCGACCACCGGCACCTACGTGATCGACCCCACCCACTCCAACGTGGAGATCACCGCCCGTCACATGATGGTGACCAAGGTCCGCGGCAACTTCGAGAACGTCGCCGGCACCATCACCGTGGGGGAGTCGGTGTCCGACAGCGCCGTCTCGGTGGCGTTCGAGGCCGCCACCATCGACACCCGGGTGGCCGACCGCGACGCCCACCTGCGGTCCGCCGACTTCCTCGATGTCGAGAACCACCCGACCATCTCGTTCGTCTCCACCGGCGTGTCGCATGTCGAGGGTGACCGGTTCGTCCTCGATGGCGACCTCACGGTGCGGGGGATCACCAAGCCGGTGTCGTTCGAGTTCGAGTACCTCGGCTCCAGCCAGGACCCGTGGGGCCAGGAGCGGGCGCTGTTCGGGGCCAAGATGCAGTTCCACCGCGAGGACTGGGGCCTCACCTGGAACGCCGCCCTCGAGAGCGGTGGCGTGCTGGTCTCCAAGGTCTTCGATGTCGAGATGAACATTTCGGCGGTGCTGCAGCAGCAGGGCTGACCCCCGGTACCGAGCACCGAGTTCGGGCCCCGGGGTCACCGGCCCCGGGGCCCGTCGCGTCGGAGACCCGGCACCATGGTCGGGGCGTGGTCGTCGTGGGCCTCGTCCTCGAACCCAAGTCGCCGACAGAGCCGACGGGCGGGGTCTGCGACCTCCACGCTCGAGGAGACCACCCCGATGCCGGCTGCCGACGACCGCGCCGGCCCGGTCGCGGGGTGCATACGGCCGGCGTATGACGGGTGTCGCACCGCCGCGCGAGACTTTCGACGTGGCCCGGTTCCTCCATGCCGACCTCGATGCGTTCTACGCATCGGTCGAGCAACTCCTCCACCCCGAGCTGCGCGGCATCCCGATGGCGGTCGGCGGGGGCGTCGTGCTCGCCGCCTCCTACGAGGCCCGGCCCTTCGGGGTGCGTTCGGGGATGGCCGTCTCCGCGGCCCGGCGGCTCTGCCCGAGCCTGACGATCGTCGACGGCTCGTTCGGTCGGTATGCCGAGTTCGGCGACCGCGTGGTCGAGGTGTTCGAGCGGTACACGCCCCTCGTCGAGCGGATCTCGATCGATGAGGCCTTCCTCGACGTGTCGGGGGCCCGGCGACTGTTCGGCGACGAGGAGGCGATCGCCCGGCGCATCCGGGCCGATGTCCGGGACGAGATCGGCCTGCCGGTGTCGGTGGGGGTGGCATCGACGAAGCACCTGGCCAAGGTGGCGTCGGCCGCCGCCAAGCCCGACGGCCTGCTGGCGGTCCCGGTCGGGGGGGAGGAGGCGTTCCTCCGGCCCCTTTCCGTTCGGGCGCTGTGGGGCGTTGGTCCGGTCACCCACGCCCGGCTGGCCGAGATCGGGGTGGAGACCGTGGGCCAGCTCGCCGCCGTGCCGGAGTCGCAACTCGCCGCCCGAGTGGGAGCGGGCGCCGCGGCGCACCTGCGGGCGCTGGCCACCAACCGGGATCCTCGGGAGGTGCAGACCCATCGGCGGGCGGGCTCGATCGGGTCGCAGTCGGCGATCCGGGCGACGACCGACCACGAGGAGGTGCGCCACGTCCTGTTGGCGCTCGCCGACCGGGTCGGGCGCCGGCTCCGGGCCAAGGAGCGGATGGGCCGCACCGTCACGATCGCCATCCGGCACCCGGGCCCGCGACTCGTGTCGCGGTCGTTGACGGTGCCACAGGCGGTCTCGTCGACCGACGCCCTCCTCGAGATCGCCCGCCCGCTCCTCGAAGACGCCCTCGCCGAGTCCGACGAGCCGGTTTCGCTCGTGCGGATCTCCGTCGCCCACCTCGAGGAGGAGCGCCCGACCCAACTCGAACTGCCCGTCGACGACGGAACCGCCGCCCGCCCCGGGAGCGCCCGGGGGGTGGCCTCGCGCGAGCTCGACCGGCAGGTCGACCTCGTACGGGATCGGTTCGGCCGCGACTCCGTCAGGCGGGCCAGCCTGATCGAGGACATCGACGACATCCCCGACGAGTTCCGGGAACTCGCCGAGAAGGACTGACCGCGGTGGGGAACCCAGGGTTCGAGACCGCGGAATCCGACCGTTCTCTGGGCTGTGGACCGTCGAATCGACGCGCTCGGGCCCGCGGTTCAGCG
>JBFLKR010000015.1:0-2886 GCA_040883295.1 Acidimicrobiia bacterium | reverse complement strand
GCCCCGGGCGATCGTCGCCGACGGCGAGGTGGTCGGCTTCCTCATGCTCGAGATCGACCCCGACGAGGAGGATGGCCGACCATTCTGGCTCTGGCGGTTCATGGTGGGCGCCGAGCACCAGCGGCTCGGGTACGGGCGGGCGGCGATGGCGCTCGCCATCGACGAAGTACGGCGCCGAGGCGCCACGCAGCTGTGGACGTCGTGGGTGCCCGGCGACGACGGGCCCGACGGCTTCTACCGCCGTCTCGGGTTCGAGCCGACTGGCGAGGTCGACGACGGCGAGCTCGTGGCGGTGCTGGCGGTCTGACCGCCTCCGACGGCGGGCCTCATCGGAGTTCGTGCACCACGTGGGTCCCGGCCAGCCCCTTCAGCTCGAGCGTGATCGGGGGCCCGAACGAGAACTCGGCCGGGTTGGCGATGCCGGCCGTGGTGGCCGACACGAGGGCCTGCCCGGAGTCTGCGGCGGCCGTGACCCGCGCCGCCTTGGCGACCGTCGCCCCGAGGACGTCGTCACCGCTCGCCACCAGGTCGCCGGTGTGGACACCGATCCGGATCGGCAGGTCGTCGCCGGCCCGGATCACCGCCACCGTCGCCAAGGCCGCGCCGGCGGTGTCGAAGACGTACATGCCGCCATCGCCGAGGGTCTTCACCTCCCGGCCGCGGTGGGTCGTCACGGCGGCACGCAGCCGATCGAAGTGGGCGCCGATCGCCGCCGACCAGGCGGCGTCGCCCATGGACTGCGACAGCGCCGTCGAGTCGACCACGTCGGTGAACACCACCGTGGCGGTACGGGTGGCGGCCTCGGTGCTGTCATCGACCGAGTCGAGCAGGTCGGACAGCGTGCGGGTGAGCTCGGGCGCCTCGAACACCTCGTTGCCGACCGGGAGCGACCAGTGCCCCTGGACGATGCGCCACACCCCGGCTTCCAGCATGAACACGGCGGTGAGGCGGTAGACGTACGAGTGACCGCTCGGGGTGTACTCCTCGACCTCGATCGCTGCCCAGCCGGTGTCCCCGTGCTCGAACGCCTCCAGCCGGCGAATGTCGTCGTCGGCCACCCGGAGGGCGTCCCAGTCCCCTTCGACGGCGGCCCGGAACTCCTCGGGACCGATCCACTCGTCGAGGTCGGTCCCGATGGCCCGGAAGGCGGGATCCTGGGAGAACAGGTTGCTCACCCGAGCGAAGTCGCTGTCTCGTCGGGCGGTGAGGTGCCGCCGGACGATGGCCTCGAGCTCGGGGGACGGCTGCATCAGTCCCTCGGCGGGCGGTAGCCGGTGGTGCCGTCGAGGAGCTCGCGGATGACGTCGGCGTGGCCGGCGTGGCGGGCCGTCTCCTCGATCATGTGGGCGAGCACCCAGCGGAGGTCGACCACCCGCCCGTCGTCGGTCTCGCCGACGGTCTCGAGGGGGAGCTCGCCCACGCTGCGATCCGATGCCGCCCGCGCCTCGGCGTAGAGGGCGAGCACCGACTCGATGGTGTCGTCGGGCAGGGGGGCGAACCCGAACCCGTCGACCTCGGTCGTCTCGTCGGCCGGCACCGGGCGCCCGAACGGCAGCTGGAACCAGCCGTACTCCACCCAGGCGAGGTGCTTGGTGATGCCCAGCAGGCTGGTGCCCGAGGGGACCGGGCTCCAGCGGGCCTGCTCCTCGGTGAGGCCCTCGAGCTTCCAGGCCATGACGTCGCGGTTCTGGTCGAGGATGCCCAGGAGCACGGCCGTCTCGGAGCCGCCGGCGAGCGGGGGGAGGGGTGGCATGGCCGGAGCGTACGTGGCGGGATGGCCGGGGCGGGGCTTCGCAGGGGATCACGGCCCCCCTCCCACTCCGCTTCGCTTCGTGGGGCCCATCCCCCCTCCGGGGGGATCTCCCCCTTGGAAATCCCCCCGCCAGGGGGGATGGGACCCGCCGGCCGACGGAGGAGGCCGGAGGGAGGGGGGCGGTTCCAGAGAGCGGCGAACGGCCGGCACCGAAGGGATCTCCCCTCCCGGCCCGCTCCGTATGTCTTGTGTCATGACTCACAAGATCGTTGCCATCGCCGGGAGCACCCGAGCGGCCTCCCTCCACAAGCAACTCGTCCGAGCCGCCGCCCATGAGGCCGAGCGCCTCGGCGCCTCCGCCACCGTCGTCGACCTGTCGGACCACCCGATGCCGCTCTACGACGGCGACCTCGAGGACGCCGAGGGCGTGCCCGGGTCGGCCCGCGAGCTCCATGCCGTCCTGGCCGACGCCGACGTCGTGTTCATCGCCTCCCCCGAGTACAACGGCGGCTACACCGCCGTGCTCAAGAACGCCATCGACTGGGTGACCCGAGTCGAGAAGCAGGTGTTCCAGCGGCCGACCGTGCTCGCCTCGGCCAGCCCCGGCAGGGGCGGCGGCGCCAAGGGCCTGGCGGGCCTGCGCACCACCCTCGAGCACATGGCCGTGCCGGTCGTCGCCGAGTTCTCCGTGCCCGGCGCCGGCCCGGGGTTCGCCGACCATCCCGTCGTCCGGGATCTCATCCGATCGTCACTCGAGCAGGCGTTCGACTCCGAGGAGTTGGCCGTCGCCAGCTGAGGGCCACGGGAGGGTGCCATCGAACTCCGGCTCGGTCCTCAGGGGACGACCACCTCGGTGAGGCCGCTCGGGGACATCTCCCGCAGGCGAGGGTCCTCGGGGACGTTGTCGTTGGGCTCGCTGACAACGTTGACGGTCAACTCGTAGGTGCCCGGCTCCACCGGAACCGACACCTCGAGCCGTCCCGCGCCGATGTCGTCGGTGAGCAGCTCGCCGATCACACTCGCCAGGATCGTTCCCGTCTCGCAGAAGTCGGCCGGCAGTACCTCGGCGTTGTACGTCCAGTTCGGCGCGGCGTCCGTCAGGTCGACCTCGATGTCCAGCCCGTCGTTCGTCG
>JBFLKR010000115.1:0-12736 GCA_040883295.1 Acidimicrobiia bacterium | reverse complement strand
TCGGTCTCGGGGAGGAACGCCGACGAGGCCTGGATGGCGAAGCCGATCGGCAGCAGCCACCACATCCGCAGGTGGATGTCGCCGAAGTTCGCCAGGCGGCCGCCGCGGAGCAGTGCCACGAACGTCGCGGCGAGCAGGACGAGGACCAACCAAGGCATCCCGCTTGGACGGTAACAGTCCCGCGCCGCGGCCGGAGCGGGCGTCTATGGGGCACCCCCCGGTAACCTGACCAGGATGACGCGCACCGTCCGGATCATCCGGGGGGTCGGGTGGGCGATGATCTGGGCCGGCCTCCTCATTCTCGCCTTCCTCGCCTACCAGCTCTGGGGTACCGGCCTGGTGACCTCCGCCCAGCAGGAGGCCGCGGTCGAGGAGGTCGACGACTACTTCGACGACTTCCGCGCCGGGCTCGACCAGCCCCAGCCGGACGAGTCGCCGATTCGGTTGTCCGACGACGGCGCCGTCGACGAGAGCAGCATCGTCTGGTCCGGGCCCACGTTCCTCACGCCCGAGCCCGAACCCGCGGCCGGCGAGGCCTTCGCCGTCATCACGTTCCCGTCCCTCGCCGACCCGTCCGAGTTCAGGAGCGGTGACATCGGCGTCGACGAGCTGCGCACCACGGGACCCTCCTACGTCGTCCGGGCAGGGGAGGACCTCCCCAACCTCAGGCGAGGTCCCGGCCACTACCTCGATTCCCCACTCCCCGGCCAGCCCGGCAACGCCGCGATCGCCGGTCACCGCACCACCTACGGTGCCCCCTTCAACCGGCTCGACGAACTCGCGGCCGGCGACCCGATCATCGTGGAGACCGCCATCGGCACCCATGTCTACGTCGTCCGTGACCCGCGCACCGTCCATGACGAGTCCCGCATGCTCGACGTCGGTGACGAGGCCGGTTGGATGGCGGTGCGGGCGAATGCCCTCTGGGTCGTCGACCCGCTGGATGGGGCCATGCTCACCCTGACGACGTGCCACCCCGAGTTCAGCTCGCGGCAGCGGCTCGTCGTCGTCGCCGAACTGGTCTCCGGACCGAACGCCCGCTACGTCGCCGAGGAGGCCGCCTGATGCTCCGGCGCTGGTTCGGGGCTCTGCCGGGCCCCACGCTCGTCAAGGTCGTGTTGGCCGTGGTCATCGTGGCGGTGGCCGTGGTCGTGCTGGGGATCGCCTTCGAGTACCTGGGCCGCTTCCTCGACTCGGGCGGGGCGATCTCCTAGGTACGACGGTGCGACGGATCGTCAGCGTCTGGCGGCGGTGACCAGGTCCGCGATGTCGTCGGCGTCGATCTCGCCGAGTGCGATCCGGGCGATCGTGCCGTCGGCCCCGATGGCATAGGTCGTCGGGAGACCGAAGGCGCCGTAGTCGTTGGCCACCACCCCGGTCGTGTCGATGGCGAGCGGGTAGCCCACCGAGATCTCGTCGGCGAAGCGCCGGGCGGCCGCCTCGGTGTCGGAGGTCGCCACGCCCAGGAAGAGCACGTCGGCATTGGCGGCCGCCGCCTCGTCGAGTGCTGGCATCTCCTTCCGGCACGGGGTGCACCACGAAGCCCAGAAGTTCAGCACCACGGGACGGCCATCCTCGGCGAGATGGGTCGCCAGACTGAATGTGCCCTCATCGAGGAGGCGGACCGTGAAGGCGGGCGCCGGCGCCCCGGCCTCGAGGGCGCTCGCCGGATCGACGCTCGACGGCGTCGTGTCGGCCCCGTCGTCGGGACCCACGAACACCCAGATGGCCACGACGAGGCCGATGGCGCCGAGGGCGGCGATGGTGAGCAGGCCACCGCGTCGGGGGAGGGGCTCGACGTCTGACACGGCGGCAGGGTATCCGACCCTCGCCCGTGGATCGGTGGGGGTCAGTCCCGGAAGTTCTCGAACTGCAGCGGGAGCCGGAAATCGAGGGCCTTGAGCTCGGCGATCACCGACTGGAGGTCGTCGCGCTTCTTGCCCGTCACCCGGAGCTGGTCCCCCTGGACCTGCGCCTGCACCTTGAGGCCGAGGTCCTTCACGATCTTGACGAGATCCTTGGCCGCGTCGCGGTCGATGCCCTGGGCCACGGTCCAGACGACGCGGATGCGTCCGCCACCGATGGTCTGGGGCTCGCCGGCGTCGAGCGATCGGAGATCGATGCCACGGCGGACCAGTTTGGAGGCGAGCACGTCGTTGGCGGCCTCGACTCGCCCCTCGGAGTCCGCCTCGACGGTCACGGTGTCGTCGCCCAGTTCGGCGTGGGCGCCGGTGCCCCGGAAGTCGTAGCGGGTCGACAGCTCGCGGTTGGTCTGGTCCACGGCGTTGCGCAGCTCCTGGGTATCCACGGACGAAACGACGTCGAAGGTGGGCATGGGCCGCAGGGTACCCGGGTCGATGGGTACCACCCCTCACTACGATGGTCGGGCCGCCGCCGAAGGATGCCCATGCCCAGACCCGACGACTACATCCTGCAGATCCCGGACGGCAACCCCGTCGAGACGCAGGAGTGGATGGAGTCCATCGAGGCGGTGGTCGACCGGATCGGCACCGACCGGGCGCTCTACCTCCTCGCAGCCACCGCCCGCCACGCCCGCCGCCTCGGCGTCGAGATCCCCCCGCTCACCGTCACCCCGTACATCAACACCATCCCGCCGTCCGAGGAACCCGAGTTCCCGGGTGACGAGGACATCGAGCGCTACATCCGCCGGGCGATCCGGTGGAACGCCGCCGTCATGGTGGTGAGGGCGAACGAGAAGGCGCACGGGATCGGCGGGCACCTGTCCTCGTTCGCCTCGTCGGCGGCCATGTACGACGTGGGCTTCAACCACTTCTTCCGGGGACACACGCCCGACACCCCCGGCGACCACATCTACTTCCAGGGCCATGCCGCCCCCGGCGTGTACGCCCGGGCCTACCTCGAGGGACGCCTCACCGACGAACAGCTCGACCGCTTCCGCTTCGAGGTCGACGGTGACGGGCTCTCGTCCTACCCCCACCCCCGGCTCATGCCCGAGTTCTGGGAGTACCCCACCGTCTCGATGGGGCTCGGCCCGATCAACTCGATCTATCACGCCCGGTTCCTCGACTACCTCCACAACCGGGGCATCGACGACACGTCGGATTCCCGGGTGTGGGCGTTCGTCGGGGACGGCGAGGTCGACGAGCCCGAGACGCTCGGGGCCATCACGTTGGCGGCTCGCGAGAAGCTCGACAACCTCATCTGGGTGATCAACTGCAACCTGCAGCGCCTCGATGGTCCGGTGCGGGGCAACGGGAAGATCATCCAGGAGCTCGAGGCGATCTTCCGGGGGGCCGGCTGGGAGGTCATCAAGGTCATCTGGGGATCCAACTGGGACCCGTTGCTGGCCAGGGACACCGACGGCGTCCTGGTCGAGAAGATGAACCAGAGTGTGGACGGCGAGTACCAGCGGTACAAGGCCGAGGACGGGGCGTACGTCCGGGAGCACTTCTTCGGGGGCGACCCCCGTCTCTCCGCCCTCGTCGAGGACATGACCGACGAGGAGATCTGGTCGCTCCGACGGGGTGGTCTCGACTACCAGAAGCTCTATGCCGCCTTCAAGCGGGCGACCGAGGTCACCGGGCGGCCCACCGTCATCCTCGCCAAGACGATCAAGGGATGGACGCTGGGCCCCGACGTCGAGGGCCGCAATGCCACCCACCAGATCAAGGAGCTGACGAACAAGCAGCTCAACGGGATGCGGGAGCGCCTCTCGTTGCAGGACCGGTTGCCGGAGCTCGGCCCCGAGGACGAGCCCCCCTACCTGGCCCTCGAGCCGGGCTCGGCCGAGCACGACTACCTCATGGCGCGGCGACGCGAGCTGGGGGGTCCCCTGCCCGAGCGCCTCGTCCGCGACCGCCTGTCACTGACCCTCCCCTCCGACGATGCCTTCGCGGAGGTGATGGCGGGCTCGGGGTCGGTGGAGGCGTCCACCACGATGGCCTTCACCCGGCTGTTGCGCTCCCTCGCCCGCGACGACGGGTTCGGCGACCGTGTCATCCCCATCGTGCCCGACGAGGCCCGCACCTTCGGGATGGACTCGCTGTTCCGTGAGCTGAAGATCTACGCCCACGAGGGCCAGAAGTATGAGCCCGTCGACGCCAAGTTGCTGCTCTCCTACGTGGAGGGCAAGGACGGCCAGATCCTCGAGGAGGGCATCACCGAGGCCGGGTCGATGGCCAGTTGGATCGCGGCGGCGACCTCGTATGCCCACACGGGCGTGCCGATGGTGCCGTTCTACATCTTCTACTCCATGTTCGGCTTCCAGCGGATCGGCGACCTGGCATGGGCGTCCGCCGACGCCCGCGCCCGTGGCTTCCTGCTCGGCGCCACGGCGGGCCGCACCACGCTCATGGGCGAGGGCCTCCAGCACCAGGACGGCCATTCGCTCGTGCTGGCTTCGACCATCCCCACGATGGAGGCCTACGACCCGGCGTTCGCCTACGAGATGGGGACGATCATCCGCCATGGGCTCCATCGGATGTACGGCCCCGAGCCCGAGGACGTCAGCTACTACCTGACCCTCTACAACGAGAACTACGTCCAGCCCCCGAAGCCCGAGGGCATCGACGAGGGGATCGTCGCCGGCATGTACCGCTTCGAGGCTGCCCCGGACGACGGCCGCCATCGAGCGACGATCCTGTTCAGCGGCACCGCCCATGGGGCCGCCCGGGAGGCTCGCCGGGTCCTGGCCGAGCGCTACGGCGTGGCGGCCGAGTTGTGGTCGGCGACCTCCTACAAGAAGCTGCGCGAGGAGGCGTTGGCGGTGGAGCGGTGGAACCGCCTCCACCCCGACGCCGAGCCGCGGGTGCCGCTCGTCACGCGGTTGTTGGCGGCGACCAAGGGGCCGATCGTGGCCGTCTCCGACTTCATGACGGCGGTACCCGACCAGGTCGCCCGGTGGGTGCCGCGTCGCTACGTCTCGCTCGGTACCGATGGCTTCGGTCGGTCGGACACCCGCGAGGCGCTGCGACGCTTCTTCGAGACGAACGCCGAGTCGGTGGTCGTCGCCACCCTCGCCGCCCTCGCCGATGGGGGAGCGGTCGACCCGTCGGTGGTGTCCGACGCCATTCGGCGGTCATCGCTGGACCCGGAGTCGGCCCCACCCTGGGTGCGGGATCTGTAGGGCGGGCCTCCGGCCCGCCAGGACTCCAGTGGGTCAGACCCTGGTGAGTTCGGCTTCGAGGTGGAACTGCAGGTCCTGGCCGACCGCGGCCATGTCGAGCTCGTAGCGCAACACGTCGCCGGTCACCTCGAGGCGGCGCCCGACCGCCGCGACCTCCTTGGCCGTCGGGGTGAGCAGGACGCCGGTGGAGGCGAGCACGAGGGTCGTGCCCGCCAGCGTGCCCGCGTGCACCTCCGCCACGCCGGTCGGTTGGGCGACGACGAGTTCGGCGGTCGTCTCGGTCGGGGAGCGGAGGTAGCCGGACTCGGCGTGGAGGGGGGCACCGTCGGGGTCGGTGGTCCGCTGGAGGTACGTCACGAACGGCTTGGTCGGCACCGACCCGAACACGACCTCCTCGCGGTACTCGAAGGGCTCGATGGTGGGGTAGTCACCCCGTCCGGTCCCGCGCCAGGTCCCGAGCAGGAAGGCCAACCGGTCCGGCATGCTCACAGATAGACGCCGGGGTACTCCGGAGGACCGTCGGAGCCGCCCTCGAGTGCCTGTTTCTGGCGCATCTGTGCCAGCTGGTTCGACGCCAGCATCTGCTGGGTCGCGATGGTGGCCTGGATGCCGTGGAAGAGGCCTTCGAGCCAGCCGATGAGCTGCGCGCTGGCGATGCGCAGGGAGGCCTCGGACGGTTCGCCGTCGAAGGGGGCGAAGATGTCGTCGAACTCCTCCTTCAGCTCCTCGGAGAGAACGTCCCGGAGCTCGTGGAGGCTCGACCGGTGGATCCCCAGCACGCGACGACAGGCCTCGTGGTCGAGGTCCGACTGGCGCAGTTCCTCCAGCACCGCCCGGGTCATGGAGGCGATGCGGATGAGCTTCGTGGGTTCACTCACCGGCGGCTCGCGCCCCTCCGGGAAGACCGGTACCGGCGCAGCATCCGGTGGGGAGGGTTCCTCCACGGCGTCGGGCTTCGACGGGTTCGCATCGGTCATGGTCCAACCCTAGGGCCGGTGGGTGGTCGGTAGCGTCGCCCCGATGACCGAGCGCCATGTCGTCGTCGGCCACGAGGTCGAGGTCCGGCGCATCCCCGCCGCCCGGCCCGGGTCGCCGACGCTCGTGTTCCTGCACGAGGCGCTCGGCTGCCTCGCCCTCTGGCGCGACTTCCCCGATCGGGTGGCGGCGGCCACCGGGTGGGGGGCCGTCATCGGGTCGCGGTGGGGCTACGGCCACTCCGAGCGGCGTCCGGCCCCGTGGCCGTTCGACTACCACGAGGGGGAGGCCACCCGCGACCTGCCGGCGTTGTTGGCGGCACTGGGAGTGGGTCGTCACGTCCTGTGGGGCCACTCCGACGGCGCCACCATCGCCCTCCTCAACGCCGCCCTCGCCCCCGGCGACGGGCTGTTGGGGGTGGTCTCCGTGGCGGGCCACGTCGTCGTCGAAGCCGAGGGGCCGGGGTCGATGGCGGCGGTGGCGGACCGCTTCCATCACGGCGACCTCCGGGACCGGCTCGCCAAGTACCACGACGACGTCGACACCGTGTTCGGCGAGTGGGTGCGGATCTGGACCCACCCGGGCTTCGCGGACTGGGACATCCGTCCGCAACTCGGCGCGATCGCGGTGCCCACACTCGTCGCCCAGGGCGCCGATGACGAGTACGCCACCCCCGGTCACGTGGGACTCATCCGCGACGCCGTTGGGCCCACTGCCACTCCGCTGCTCGTTCCCGGCTGCGGCCACCAGCCGATGTTCGAGGCCACGGAGACCATGGTGGCGGCCACCGAGCGGTTCTGCAGGTCGGTGCTCGACTAGTGGGGAATGATCGATATCGTGATCTTGTTCACAAACTGACACCCCGATCCAGGAACCGATATGTCTGCCATCGCCAAGTACCGAGCCGAGCGGCGCCGCCGCACCTCGACCCCTGCCCATGCCTCCCTGTTGGAGCTCGCCATCGACGACGAGTTCGTCGAGGAGTTGGAGGCCGACCTGTACGGCCGGGCCGCCTGACCGACGCACTCTCGCCGGCGGGCCCCCACGACCGTCGGGGCCCGCAGCCCGCCAGTCGACCAATCCGGCGCTCCCGGTACCATTCGCCGCCCATGCAGGCCCCCTCCGTCACCGATATCGTCGACCTTCCCGACGTGTGGAACCGGATGCTCGCGGTGGAGGAACGGCTCTTCGAGGCCTCCGCCGCCTCCGACGACTTCCTCACCGAGATCACCCAGCACCTCCTGCGTGCCGGCGGCAAGCGCTTTCGACCGCTGCTGACCCAGATCGCCGCAGAACTGGGGAACCCGACCGACGGCCGTCCCGTCGAGGCCGGCGTGGCGGTCGAGCTCATCCACGTGGGATCCCTCTACCACGACGACGTGATCGACCAGGCCGACGCCCGACGTGGCTCGGCATCGGTGAACGCCAACTGGACCAACACCGTGGCCATCCTCGCCGGGGACTTCCTCATGGCCCGGGCCTCGGAGGTGGCCGCCACCCACCTCGGCCAGGAGTCGGTCCGCCTCCTCGCCCGGACCTACGCCGAGCTCGTGGAGGGCCAGACGCTCGAGCTCCGGCTCGACTTCGACACCGACCATTCCGCCGACGCCTACTTCCGGGTGATCGAAGGCAAGACCGCCTCGCTGATCCGGACCTCGGCCCGGCTCGGGGCGATGGCGGCCGACTGCGACGACGCCACGATCGAGGCCGTGAGCACCTGGGCCTGGGAGATCGGCATCGTCTTCCAGATCGCCGACGACGCCCTCGACCTCGTCGCCTCCGACGACTACCTCGGCAAGCCGGCCGGCTCCGACATCGGCGAGGGCAAGTTCACGCTCCCGGTGCTCGGCGCCCTCCACGGCGACGAGGGGGAGCGGGTGCGCAAGCTGCTGTCCTCGCCCAGACCCTACGACCGGGCCGTCATCGACGAGGTCATCGACATCTGCCGCAGCGGTGGCCACGTGGCCGCCGCGCTCGACGAGGCCAACCGACGGCTGGACCTGGCGGCGGCCGCCATCGCGGGGGTCGGCGATCCGGCGACACGGGCGGTGCTTACGAAGATGGGGGATTTCCTCATCGACCAGGTGCAGTTCGCGCGGGCCGGCGCCTGACACCGATCCGAGCCGCTCAACCGTTCGAGAAGGCCACCGGCGTCGTCTGGGAGAGGTGCGTCTCGCACCGGGCGCTCCCTCCCGGATGGGGGACGACTCGGGAGCGGTAGTCGGGGTCGAGGACCTCCAACAGGCCGTCGACGATGCCCTGGTCGAGGGCGCACACGATCTCCGGGTGGGTGAGCGCCGTCTCGCCGAACGGGCAGTGGTTGGTCAGGTACACCCCGGCCTCGGGGTCGGCCGACGTGTCGAAGCCCATCGTCGACATGGCACGAGCAACGGCGCCGATGGGGTCGTCGGCCGGTCCGAGCTCGGCGGCGAGCGCATGACCGTAGGCCCGGCCGACCCGGCGAGCCACCGCCGAGATGTCGGCGCCGCCGACCTCGCCCAGCATCTCCAGCAACAGGTCGACCAGCAGGTCGGTGCGCCGTGGCGACAGGCGCAGCTCGATCGGCTTCGGAGTCGCGCGGAAGCCCTTCGCCGGCCGGCCGGCGCCCGACGTCGGCCGCCGGGTCTCGACGGCGAGGTAGCCGTCCTCGGCCAGTCGGTCGAGGTGGTGGCGGGCGACGTTGGGATGGATGTCGAAGGCCTCGGCGACCTCACCGGCGGTCATCGGATCATCCGCCTCGCGGACGGCGATGTAGATCCCCCGCCGCGTCGGGTCCCCGAGGCTGGCGGTGAGCTTCCCGAGCGTGCGGTCGAAATCGTCGAGGTTCAAAGGCAACTCCCCGGCACGAATATAGTTTCGAGCCCCCTCCTATCCCCGGGAGCCCGGCCATGGCCGACGCCGATGCCATCCGAACCGCCCTCGAGTCCGTCACCTATCCCGTTCTCGATCGGACGCTGGGTGAGCTGGGCCTCATCCGTGACGTGGGTACCGGGCGACTCGGGTCGGCGACCGTCTCGATTGCCCTCCCGGTCATCGGCCACCCGTCCGACGAGGCGCTCCAGGCCGCCATCACGGAGGCCTGTCAAGACGTGCGAGGTGTCCGCTCGGTCCAGGTCGACGTGACCGAACTGGACGAGGCCGAGCAGGTGGAGCTCATGGATCGGCTGACCGACGAGGCCCCCGCCGTGAACGGCCCCGGGTCCCGCACCAGGGTGATCTCGGTGTCATCGGGAAAGGGCGGCGTCGGCAAGTCGTCGGTGACGACGAATCTCGCGGTGGCCCTTGCCCGAACAGGGCATCGGGTGGGGGTGATGGACGCCGACGTGTGGGGCTTCTCGATCCCGCGCATGCTCGGCACCCCGCCGGCGCCGGTGCTCATCGGTCGGTCGATCATCCCGCCGGCTGCCCACGGCGTGAAGGTCATGTCGATGGACTACTTCGTGGGCGACGAGAAGGCGGTCATCTGGCGGGGCCCGATGCTCCACAAGGCGATGCAGCAGTTCATCGAGGACGTGTTCTGGGATGGGCCGGACTTCCTCCTGGTGGACACCCCGCCCGGTACCGGTGACGTCGCCATCTCGCTCAGCCAGTTCCTCCCCCGGGCCCAGATGCTGCTGGTGACCACGCCCCAGCCGACCGCCCAGCGGGTGGCTCGTCGCGCCGGGCTCATGGCCGCCGAGGTCGATCAGGAGCTCATGGGCGTCGTCGAGAACATGAGCTGGTTCACCGGCGACGACGGGAAGCGCTACGAGCTGTTCGGCGCCGGCGGCGGGGCCGACCTCGCCGAGCAGCTCGACGTACCGCTCCTCGGGCAGGTGCCGCTCCTGACGGCCGTGCGCGAGGGGGCCGACGTCGGCATCCCGGCCGTGGTGGCCGCACCGGGGTCCGAGGTCGAGCAGGCCTTCGATGCCATCGCCCTCGAGGTGGTTGCCCGCAAGCCCCGGGTCCGGACCCACCCCGACCTCGTGATCCGCTGAGCCACTATCGCACTCGGCCCCCAGGCGGTACCCTGCCGGCAACCGCCCTCCGAGGCGGATGGTGGAGGCTCCGATGCTGCACATCCTGCTCGCCGACGACACCGGACGGGGAGCGACACGGGCGCTCGTGAACGTGCTGCTCATCGCCGCCGGCGTTGCCTTCGTCGTCTGGGTCCTCACCGTGGCTGGGTACGACCCGATCGGGTGGGTCGAGGACACGGTCCTCGGCCTCACCTCGTGACCGGACGGCCGGGTACGGTCGACGACGATGGCTGACGAGGCGCGCCCGCTCGACGACTACCCGCCCGTCATGGACGCGGCGATGGTCGCCGAACTGCTCGGGATGAACGTCCAGATGGTGCGTCGTTACGCCAGGGAGGGGCGCATACCCGCCTATCGACTCCCTGGGGGCCGGACCTTCCGCTTCTTCCGCGACGAGGTCCTCGACTTCCTCCGTTCCCACCGGGTGACGCCCGAAACGGCCGACGAGGACTGATCGGCAGCGTTCACCCACGGGTGGCCCAGCGGACCGATCCCCGACACCGTCGACTCGTACGTTGGCCGTGACGCCATCGGGAGGTCGAGTGCCGGAGACAGGGATCGCCACCGCGGTCACCTCGACGAGGACCACGCCCGCCGCCGCCGTGGAGCGGCTCTGGAAGCGCTACCCCGACGGAACCGTCGCCCTCGCCGACGTGTCGCTCCGAGTTGGTGCCGCCGAACGGGTGCTGGTCACCGGTCCCCTCGGTTCCGGCACCTCCACCCTGCTGAGGATCCTCTCGGGCCGCTCCGTGCCGACGCGTGGCCGGGCCCGGGTCCTGGGCGTCCCGGTCCACCTCGCCGACCCCCGCTCTCTCCGCACGTTGCGATCCCGGGTGGCGCTCCTCGACGGCGCCTTGCACCTGCCGGGGGATGCCACCCCGCTCGAGGCGCTCGACGTCGCTGCCGCCCGTGCCCGCCGGCCCGGGCGGCGCCCCATCGACCTGCTCGACGACATCGGGGGTCTCGCGCCCGATCGTCCGGTCCGTGACCTCGACGGCGCAGAGCGCGCCCTCCTCGGCTTGGCATTGGTGGCGGCTCGCCGGCCCCGGCTGGTGGTCGCCGACGACCCATGGGCCGCCCTCGATCCCGGGCAGGGGTTCGCGATCGGCCGGCTTGCCTGTCGGATCGTGGGCGAGCTCGACGCCGCCTTCGTGTTGGCCGGACGGGATGCCGGAGCGGTCGACGGCATCGATCGGGCCGTCCGCCTCGAGGCCGGACGGGTCGTCGCGTAGCTTCGCCGTCCAAGGCGGCGACGGCACCGAGTGCCGAGCCGAAGATGGAGGTGCTCGATGCCCAGTGTCAGCTACGCGGTCGATGGCCGCATCGCCACCATCACCCTCGATCGCCCCGAACGCCTGAACGCCATCGACGACACGCTCCCCGGGGAGTTGGCGGCCGCGGTCGAGCGGGCGAACGCCGACGACGACGTCCACGTCATCGTCCTCACCGGCGCCGGGCGGGCCTTCTGCTCGGGCTACGACCTCAAGGACTATGCCGAGTCCGGCCATGCCTGGTCCCAGGACATGCCCTGGGATCCGATGCTCGATTTCCGCATGATGTACGCCAACACACAGGACTTCATGGCGCTGTGGCGGTCGTACAAGCCGACCATCGCCAAGGTGCGCGGGTTCGCGGTGGCCGGCGGCTCGGACATCGCCCTCTGTTGCGACCTCGTGGTGATGGCCGACGACGCCCGGATCGGCTACCCACCCGCCCGGGTGTGGGGCTGCCCGACCACCGCGATGTGGGTGTACCGTCTCGGACCCGAGCGAGCCAAGCGCATGCTGCTCACCGGCGACCTCGTGACCGGGGTCGAGGCCGCCGAGATGGGCCTCGTCCTCGAGTCGGTGCCCGAGGACCGGCTCGACGACCGGGTCGCGGCGCTGGCCGAGCGCATGGCCGGGGTGCCCCGGAACCAACTCATGATGCAGAAGCTCATGGTGAACCAGGCGCTGGAGGCGATGGGCCTCACCCAGACCCAGATGTTCGCCACCATCTTCGACGGCATCACCCGCCACAGCCCCGAGGGGATGTGGTTCAAGGAGGTCGCCGAGGCCGAGGGCTTCGGGGAGGCGGTCCGCCGCCGCGACTCCGGCGAGGAGATCGCCCCCGGCCGCAGCAAGCCGACGCCGATGACGGGGGAGTGACGACCGGGTCGTCAGGTGCCGCGGTTCCGCGGTTCCGTGGTTCGGGTCCGAAGGAACCGGTACATCGTCTCGAGCGCCTCGGCGGCCGGCACGTCCTCGGTCCAGTAGTCGAAGGCGTGTTGGGCGCCGGGCTCCACACGGAGCGTCGCCTCGTTGCCGGCGGCGTCCCACCTGGCCGCCATGAAGAGCGTGTCGTCGAGCAGGGGGTCGTTCGTGCCGACCACGAACAAGGCGGGTGGCAGGCCCATGAGGTCGGCGTACAGCGGTGACACCCGGGGATCTCGCCGATCGAGGCCCTCGGGCAGGAACAGGTCGACGAACCAATCCATGGCCGGACCGGTGAGCGTCGTCGGTGGTTCCCCGAACCGACGCACCGACGGGGTCCCGGACAGGTCGTACACCCCATAGAAGAGCGAGGCCGCCCGGAAGGGGACGTCCCCGTGGCGGTCCCGCATGCCGAGCATCGTCGCCACGGCCAGGTGGGCGCC
>JBFLKR010000114.1:0-5130 GCA_040883295.1 Acidimicrobiia bacterium | reverse complement strand
GCCGCCACCCGTGACGCCCTCCGCCCCCGCATCGCCGCCCTGGTCGATGCCGGGGCCCCGCCCGGGCTGGCGACGGTGCTCGTCGGTGACGACCCCGCCTCCCAGGTGTACGTGCGGAACAAGCGTCGTATCGCCGACGACCTCGGCATCGCCGACCACCACCGTCACCTTCCCTCGACCGCTTCGCAGGCAGAGGTCGAGGCGACCATCGAATCGCTGAACGCCGACCCCGCCGTCTCCGGCATCCTGCTGCAGCTGCCGCTGCCCGGGGACCTGGACGGGGAGGCGGCGGTCCACCGCATCGATCCGGCCAAGGATGCCGACGGCCTCCACCCCGAGAGCCTCGGCCGGCTCGTGCTCGACCAGCCCGGTCCGGCCCCGTGCACGCCCTCGGGGGTGCTGCGGATCCTCGACCACCACTCGATCCCCACCGAGGGTGCCCGGGTCGTGGTCGTCGGGCGCTCGTTCCTCGTTGGCCGGCCGCTGGCGATCATGCTCTCGAGCCGCCGCCGCAACGCCACCGTCACGCTCGCCCACTCGCGGACCATCGACCTCCCGGAGCTGTGCCGCACCGCCGACATCCTCGTGGCGGCCGTCGGCAGCCCGGGGCTGGTGGCCGGATCGTGGGTGGCCGAGGGAGCCACCGTGATCGACGTGGGCATCAATCGCACCGACGACGGGCTCGTCGGCGACGTCGACTTCGATGCCGCCGCCGCCCGGGCGGGCGCCATCACCCCGGTCCCCGGTGGGGTGGGGCCGATGACGATCGCCATGCTCATGGAGAACACCGTCGGGCTCGCCGAGGCCGCCGCCGGCATCCCGGTGGCCGACGGGTCCGTCGCTCGGGCATAATCGGTCCCAGTCCCCGATCAGCCAGGAGTTGCCGCATGGCCACCGCCATCACCAAGGGCCCCGACGGCCTCGTCGTCCCCGACGACCCGATCATCCCCTTCATCGAGGGCGACGGCATCGGCCCCGACATCTGGGCGGCCGCCGTGCGGGTGTTCGATGCCGCCGTCGAGCGTGCCTATGGCGGGTCGCGGGCGATCGCCTGGACGGAGGTCCTCGCCGGGGAGAAGGCTTTCGGCCAGACCGGTGACTGGTTGCCGCCTGCCACGATCGGTGCCTTCGAGCAGTACCTCGTGGGCATCAAGGGCCCGCTCACGACGCCCGTCGGCGGGGGGATCCGGTCCCTCAACGTCGCCCTCCGCCAGGAGCTCGACCTGTATGTCTGCCTCCGGCCGGTTCGGTGGTTCGAGGGCGTGCCCTCGCCGGTGAGGCAGCCCGGTGACGTCGACATGGTCATCTTCCGGGAGAACACCGAGGACGTCTACGCCGGCAAGGAGCTCGAGGAGGGGACCCCCGAGGCGGCCAAGCTGCTCGACTTCCTCGAGGCCGAGTACGGCTGGGAGATCCGCCGTGACTCGGGTATCGGGATCAAGCCGATCTCGGTGACCGGCTCCAAGCGGCTCATCCGCGCCGCCATCGAGTTCGCCCTCGCCAACGGGCGCCGCAGCGTCACGATGGTCCACAAGGGCAACATCATGAAGTACACCGAGGGTGCCTTCCGCACCTGGGGTTACGAGTTGGTGCGCGACGAGTACTCGGACGTGGCCGTCTCGTGGGAGGACTGCGGCGGGGACCCCGGGGACAAACTGCTCGTGCAGGATGTCATCGCCGACGCCATGCTCCAGCAAGTGCTCACCCGTCCGGCGAACTACGACGTCATCGCCACCATGAACCTCAACGGCGACTACCTCTCCGACGCCCTGGCGGCCCAGGTCGGCGGCATCGGCATCGCCCCGGGCGGCAACATCAACTACGAGACGGGCGTCGCCGTGTTCGAGGCCACCCACGGCACCGCCCCCAAGTACGCCGGCCAGGACAAGGTCAACCCCGGGTCGGTCATCCTCTCGGGCGAACTCATGCTCCGCCACATGGGTTGGGGAGAAGCTGCCGACCGCATCGTGGCCGGGCTCGAGGGGGCCATCGGCGACAAGATCGTCACGTACGACTTCGCCCGTCTCACCGAAGGCGCCACCGAGGTGCGGACGAGCGAGTTCGCCGACGCCATGATCGAACGCATGTGACATCGGATACGGCCGGACCACGACCAGACTGGTGGCCATGGTCCGGTTCGTGCCGTTGCTCGCGCTCCTGCTGGTCGTTGGCGTCGGCGTGGCCCTCGGGGCCGGCCTCGACGAGCCCGCGGGCGTGGCCGTGCCGTCGACGACCACCGCGCCACCGCTGCCGGCGAACGCCGGCGTGCTCGTCGCCCCGCCCGGTGGCCTCGACCTCCATGCCGCCCCCGGCGGCGCCGTGGACGTGCGGGCGGCCGGCGGGCTGGCACTGCCGGTGCTCGAGACGGACGGCACCTGGGCTCGGGTCCTGACCCAGTGCTCGGGCGAACCGTGGGCGCGGCTCGCCGACGCCGAGGTCATCCCTGCGGCCGATCCCGGCATCCCGGGTGCAGGCTTCGACCTCGCCGGTGCCGTGGTGGTCGTCGACGCCGGCCACGGCGGCAAGTTCTGGGGGGCGGTCGGGCCGACGGGCCTGACGGAGAAGGAGGCGAACCTCGACATCGCGGTCCGCCTCGAGTCCCTGCTGAGCGCCCCCCGGGACGTCGACTGGGATACGGGCACCATCACCGTCGGCACCACGTATCCATCGGTCGATCGGGTTCTGCAGACCCGCCGCCCCGACGGCCCGCTCGACGGGGATCTCGAGACCTCGCTTGCCTACCGGGCCCAGCTCGCCTCCTCGGCCGGTGCCGACGTCTTCGTCTCGATCCACAACAACTCGGTGCCCAACGGCACCCGCACCTCGCCGGGCACCGAGATCTTCTGGAGTCTCGCCGCCGACGGCTCCGACCGGCTGGCCTCGCTCCTGCACGAGGAGGTGGTTCGGTCGGTCGCCCCGTTCCTCGACGAGTGGGGCGGCAAGTCCGACGCCGGGGTGCGGGCCCGGGTCGATCCAGAGACCGGGGAGGACTTCTACGGGCTCCTGCGGCGGGCCACGGTGCCGTCGGCGATCGTCGAGGGCACCTACATCTCGGAGGCCCCCGAAGAGGCGCTGCTCAGGACCGCCGAGTTTCGCCAGGCCTACGCCGAGGGCGTCTACCGGGGCCTGATCCGGTTCCTGACCACCGACGACCTCGGCACCGACATCCGCGAGCCCGAGGCGTGGACCGGCGACCCTGGTCGCCCCCGGGCCGACAACTGCGAACTCCCCACCGCCCCCTGACGCCAACCCTGGGTTGTGGGCGTCGGCCATCTGCCAACCCAGGGTTGTGAGCGTCGGAACCCGACGCTGTCAGCCCACGGAACCGAACCTCATCCCCAGGCGCTCGGCCGCCCGACCCCCGGACGGGGTCGCTCCAACAGCACCTCGGCCCGGAACCGGTGCATGGTCGCAGGACGCCCGCCCGTGCCGACGTCCTGGCGGCCGGTCGGCTCCACCAACCCGCCGGACTCCACCAGCCGCCGGAAGTTCTGCGTGTGGACCTCCTCGCCGGCCAGCGCCTCGACCACCCGCTGCAGGGTGCGGAGCGTGAACTCCTCGGGGAGCAACTCGAAGACGACCGGTCGGTAGGAGAGCTTGCCGCGCACGCGCCCGAGCGACGTGGCGGCGATGCGACGGTGGTCGACCGCCATCGGCAGGGAACCCACGCCGGAGCTCGCCGGGTGACCTCGATCGAGGTGCCACTCGTCGACGAGGGCCGCCTCGTAGAGCAACTCGTAGCGATCGAGGCAGCGGATCCCGTCCCACGGTGACCCGTCGAGGCCGAAGGCGATCCGCACCCGGTGGAGGCGGTCCGGGTCATCGGCCGCCCACTCGCGCAGCGCCGAGGTGGCGGCGACCAGCGCCTCGGGCTCGCCGCCGCGGCGGTCCTCCCACGGGAACAGGTCGTAGACGTCCAGCCAGAGGGCCCCGGGGGCGGTGGCGGCCTCTCGGACGAGGGCCAGGTAGGCGATCGAGAGGTGGCGGTCGGTGGCCGTGGGATCGCGGCGCAGGTCGCCGAAGGTGTACAGCTGTTCGACGTACCCGAGCTCGAAACCCGTCTGTTCCCGCACCCACCCGCGCAGGCCGAGTTCGAGGGTGGGTGTGGTGGCCGGGAGCGGTCCCGATGGCAGGGCGGGCGGTTCGACGCCCCGATCGATGGCCAGCAGTCGGGGCTGGTCGCCGGTCACGGCGATGATCACCGCCGCCAACGAGACCGTCGTGCCCATGGGACCAGCCTACGACCGCCGCGGCCGAGACGCCGTCCTGGGTGATCGGGCAGGTTCCGCCGCCTTGCCCTCGTCTCATTCCTGTCGGGCCCAGCCATCGCTGGGATGGCTCAGGCCGACAGGAACGAGTGGTGACGGTGCGTCGCCAGGGGCCCGGCGGGGACGACTTCCTGGCGCTGTGCGAGACCGCCGTCGGCAACCTCGCTGGCTAGCCCTCTCCCCGCTGGCGGGGACCGAGGTGGGCCCGCGACACCTCGGCGGCGGCGCGGCGCACCGACCGGGCGACGGTGCGTTCGTCGGGGAACCGGGCGGTGGGCGCGACGATCGCAAGGGAGGCAAGGGCGCGGCCGTCGGGACCCCGCACCGGCGCGGCCAGCCCGGAGACGCCTGCCTCGATCTCGTCCTGGGAGGTCAGGTAGCCGACCTCGTCGAGGCGGGCGAGTGATGGCCGCACCTCGTCGAGGTCGACGTGCAGCTCCTCCAACTCGGAGGGACGGAGGTTCAGCAGCAGGCACCGACCCTGGGCCGACCGGGTGATGGGGTGGGCCTGTCCCGGCCGGTACTGGATGCGCACGAGGCGGTCGGGCGCCGTGACCTGCTCGATCGGCACCGCCCGATCGCCCTGTCGGATGGTGAGGACGGCGGTCTCGCCGAACTCGCGCACCAGTTCGGCCAGGCCGGGGCGGGCATCGCTGCGCAGGTCGGGCTCGAGGCCGGTGGCCAGTTCGATCGATCCGGCGCCGAGCCGATACTCCTTGTCGTCGCGCCTGATCAGCCCGTAGGGCTCGAGGGTGGCGACGAAGCGGAGCACTGACTGACGGGAGAGACCGGTCCGGCGGGCGAGCTCGGTGGCGGTGCCAGGCCCTTCGCGACGGATCTCGAACAGCAGGCCGATCGCCTG
>JBFLKR010000113.1:0-2942 GCA_040883295.1 Acidimicrobiia bacterium | reverse complement strand
GTTGGAACCCTGCAGCAGGACGAAGTAGCGCGCGGACCGGGCGATGGGCGGCCCGGGCCAGTCGCTCATGGGCCGTGCGGTCCCGGTCGCAGGCCGTCGCCGAGGATCGCCACCAGGCCCGGCACGGCGTCGGCGGCGGCCACCCGCCCGTCGGAAACGGCCTCCCCCACCGCCCACAGGGCACCGGCGAACACCTCGGTCACCAGCGAGGTCGGCACGGCGGCCCGGATCTCCCCGGTTCGCTTGCCGCGGTCGACGATGCCGTCGAGCACCTCGGCGAGCGAGGACCAGCGCTCGTCGAGGTCCTCGACGTCCCACACCTCCGGGCCTTGCTCGAGGAAGCGGAACCGGTCCGCGAGGGGGAGGACGGCGGCGGCGATACGCGCCATGGCGTCCACGGCGCTGCCCTCGCCCGGACGGGCGGCGGCGATGGCCTGCTCGATCGACTCGAGTGCATCGTCGGCCAGGGCGACCAGCAAGTCGTGGCGCCCGGGGAAGTAGCGATGGATCGTCGTCCGCCCCATCCCCGCTGCACCGGCCACCTCGGCCAAGGACGCCCGGGGGTTGGCCGTCAGCACGGCAGCAGCCGCGTCGAGAATCCTCAGACGACGTTCATCCGTGAACGAAACAGCCATGTTCCACATGGAACACGAATGTTCCGAATCGTGCAAGTGCAGGTCAGTCCTCGTCGAGCATCGCCAGCAGCCGGTCGCGGACCGACTCCCCCGGCTCCCTGGCCGGGGTGTCGGCGATTCGCCACCCCTTGCGGGACGAGTAGGTCAGCGCGGGTTGATCCAGCCGGCCCTCGGCCACCTCGACCACCCGGGCGAAGAACAGGTCGTGGTCGGGGAGGCCGCCGTAGGTGTCGATGATCTCGCAGCGGACCCACCCGATGGCGTCCCGGACGCCCGGGCCCACCGGGGTGTCGACGATGAAGTCGCCGACGTACTCGAAGCGGCGACCCGGATACGAGAAGTACTGCCCGGCGTCGACCTGGTCGCCGGCGAGGATCGAGATCGTCACCTCGCCGGACTCGACGATGAGCGGGTGGGTGTCGTGCTTGGGGCTGACACTCAGGGCGAGGATCGGGTCGGTGAACGAGACCTGCTGGTTCCAGTGCGACGTGTAGGCACGCACCGTGTCGCCCACCCGGGCGGCGATCACGGTCACCCCGTCGGTGAACTGGCCGAGGACGCGCTTGGTCTCCCGATCGATCATGGGGCGGCAGGGTAGGGGCCGGGCCCGTGGTGTCAGAAGGGGCGGGTCCCGGGCCGTTCGGGCCGCCGACGCCGGGACGGGACCGTCAGACCAGCCCGATGATCGCCGGCCCATCGGAGTTGTCGATGACGAACTTCCAGCTGCCGTCCGACTGTCGGCGCAGGACCTCGGCACTCGAACCCTCGGCCGTCGCTCCGTCGGGGCCGGAGACGGTCCACGACCACTGGACCAGGGCCAGGTCGCCGACCTGCACGGTGGTGGACCGGTTCAATGCCAGCGTGAGCCCGGCCTCCCTGAACCGTTCGTGCGCGAGCCGGATCGCGCCTCCCCCGGCATGGATGCCATCCAGGTCGACGAACACGGCGTCACGCTCGTAGAGGCCCATCACCCCCTCGATGTCGTCATCCTCGAGGAACGCCACGAGCCTCGCACTCACGTCCTCGGGACCCTGCGATTCGGACAAACGCCCCTCCCCATCTCCCGCTCGACGACACCCTAGGAGCCCTGAGTCGGCCGACCGGGGCGACCACCCCCGGCATGCTCCGGAGGGATGCCATCGCCAGCGGGGGATCCGCGCGGGCGGGCGGCCCCGTAGCCTCTCGTCATGGCCTCCGTCACCATTTCGATCGAGATCGATGCCCCGCCCGAGACGGTCTGGGCCGAGTTGGAGCGGCTCGAGGACCATGTCGAATGGATGGCCGACGCCGAGTCCATGACCTTCACCACCGACCAGACCCGCGGGGTCGGCACGGTGGCCGAGGTGGCCACGGTGATCGGCCCGCTCCGCACCACCGACGTGATGCGTTTCGTCGAGTGGGAGGACGGCCGCTCGATGTCGGTCCGCCACGAGGGCCTCGTCTCGGGCACCGGCACCTTCGTGCTCGACGCCATCGGCGGCGACCGGACCCGGGTGACCTGGCGGGAGGAACTCGACTTCCCGATCCACTTCGGCGGCCCGATCGGCGAGAGGTTCGCCACCCCGGTCTTCCGACGGATCTGGCGGGGGAACCTCGAGCGCCTGAAGGCCCGGGTCGAGGCGGCGAGCTAGCCCTCCTCACTCGTTCCTGTCGGGCTGGGCCCGCCATGGGATGGCTGGGCCCGACAAGAACGCTGCGGCGGGGGCTAGTTGTCCTTCCCAGGGACGTTGTTGACAGTGGCGAGGTGAGGGCCTGCCTGTTCGAATCTGTGGGTGTTCGACGTCCACGGATCGACAGGAGGCCCTCGTGGGTCACAGTAGGAGCAAGTTGACGCCGGCGGGTCGCCGGCTGCTGGTGGATCGGATCCTGGTCGAGGGGTGGCCAGTGGCGTATGCAGCGGAGATGGCGGGTGTGTCCCGCCAGACCGCTCACCGGTGGGTGACCCGGTTCGTGGCTGAGGGGGAGGCGGGTCTGGTGGATCGGTCGAGTCGTCCTCGGTCGTGTCCGCGGCGGGTGCCCCCCGTGGTCGAGGCGGCGATCGTGGCCGATCGGATGGCCGAGCGGGACGGTCCCCATCTGATGGCGGGCCGGTTGGGCGTGGCCCGGTCGACGATCTACGCAGTGCTGCGCCGTCGGGGTCTGTCACGGTTGTCGACGTTGGACCGGACGACCGGGGTGCCGATCCGCTACGTGCGTGACCATCCCGGCGAGCTGGTCCATGTCGACACCAAACAGCTGGCTCGGGTACCCGATGGGGGCGGCCACCGGGTGTTGGGCCGCTCAGCGGCGACCAAGACCCGGGGTGGT
>JBFLKR010000112.1:0-3603 GCA_040883295.1 Acidimicrobiia bacterium | reverse complement strand
GCGATCGTGCGGCCTTCGTCCGGCCGAACCACCACGACGACCTGCGGCTGTGCCATGTCGGGGCGCCTTCCTTGCCGAGGGTCCCGGGGATGCCAGCCACCGAGGCCCCCTGACCCCGATGCTGCCGGATCGTGCCGAGCTGGATCGGGATGGCGAACGGGCCGGGCTCCGGATGCCCGCCCGGAATGGCCACCCCCTTTTCGAGGCGCGATCCCCACCTGCACTCCTACCGTTCGGGTTCGGAGGACGGCCCATGGAGACGGCTACCGGTGCGACGGGTTCGAAGGCAGGTCTGACCGCGGCGGCGCGGGACGTGGCGCTGCCGGGATTGGCGTGCGCCCTGTCGGGCGTCGTGGTGCTCGGCCTCGGGGGACGGTTGGTGATGTTCGTGTCCCGCCTCCTGCACCCTGCCGCCGTCGGCCGACTCACGGAGAACGGCAACCGCATCGGCGAGTTCACCGTCGGTGGCACCCTCGCGCTGGTGCTCTTCGGTGGCCTGCTGAGTGGCCTCGTTGCGGCGACGATCTGGGTGGTCCTGCGACCCTGGGTGCCCCATCGGTGGTGGTTGGTCGGGCTGGGCGCCGTGGCCATCGGCGGCGGGCTGCTGGTCGACGGGGACAACCGCGACTTCGCCATCCTCGGCGACTCGGCTCCCGACGTCTTCGTGCTCCTGGGTCTCGTGTTCGCGTTCGGAGCCGCGGTGGCCGGAGTGGATCGATTCCTCGACGCGAGACTGCCGAGGGAGGGGACGGTGCCGCTCGTCCTCTACGGGATCATTGCCCTGATCGGGGCCCCGCTCGTCATTCCCGGTCTGGTCGGGGGCTTCATCAACTCGTTCGCCGGAAGCACCGCCCTGCCCGTCTGGATCGGGATCCCCCTCTGGGCCGCCGGCTTCCTCACGGTCGGATGGTGGGTCGTGCGCGGCCGCGGGCGAGTGGACCAGCCGGCCTGGATGCGAACCGTTGGCGCCACCCTCGCACTGCTGGCCTTTGGCGCAGGCTCCTTCCACGTCGTCGGCGAGGTGCTTCGGATCCTCTAGCGGGACCGGCGCGTCGCCGCTGCCGTGGGCGCGCGCCGTTCCGACCCCACGCGACCGGGCCCCATCTAGGCCCTGAAGTCCTCGCTCGCCTCGACCTCGGCCGCGAACCCGTCCAGGTCGACGGCGTCCTCGAACACGTGCAGCCCCGAGAGCAGGTCGGCATGGGCCGCCTGCTGGTCGGTGGTGGCCCGCACCCGGATGGGCACGTCCTCGCGGAGCACCTCCTTGTAGCGCTGGAGGATCGCCCGGTGTTGAGGGCGGTCGAGGTCCAGCATGAAGAGCACCCCGTGGGTGTCGTCGACCATGGGGCACCCCTCGCCCGAGAGGATCGGACAGAGGGTCTTCGGCTCGGGTCCATGGCACACCATGACCGAGTGGCCCAGGCGTTCGAGGAAGGCGGCGTCGGTTGCTTCGCCGCTCGGCATGTCGATGAGTACCAGGCTCTGGTCCGACATGGCTGCCTCCTTCGTGTGATCCAGCGTACGCCCACGGGCGTATCGGGCGCCAGAGGCAATCCCGGTCGTGGGCGACGGGGTCAGGCAGGGGAGAACACCGAGTGGGCGCCGAACTGGTTGCGCGCCACGGGGTCACCCGACTCGACGAAGTGGCGGACGCCCAGCACCACGCTCTCCACGTAGGGCGGGAGCGCCTGCTCGACGAGGCTCGATACATAGGCGGCCCTCGCGGCCGGGGTCACGTCGGTCCGCAGGAAGGGGACGACCTCGATGCCGAAGCGGCAGCGATCCTCGCCCATCGGGTCGATCGTCCACGTGGCGAGCGCCGTCGCACCGCTTGGCGGCCCGACGGCGAAGGCGTAGCCCCGGCCCTCGTCCCAGGCGAGGGCCTCACGTTCGTAGCGGAGTCCGGAGTGGTAGCGAATGCGGTCTCGGCTGCCTGGCCCGGGCCATCGTTCCACGTCGTTCGCCGCGCAGAACGGGTGCACGTTCGTCAGGTTGCCCGGCGCGGCGATCGCATCCCAGACCGTGTGCGCCGGGGCAGCGACCTCCACCGCGACGGCGATCGGTGCCGCCGGCTCCATCCCTCGTTGGGTGAAGTGCTGGGCGGGCGCCATTGGGGGGGTCCTCAGATCCCCAGCTGCCGGGCAGCGAGATCGCGCATGATCTCCTCGGAGCCGCCGCCGATGGCGTTGACGCGCACCTCCCGGTAGATCCGCTCCACCGCGTTGCCGCGCAGATACGAGGCGCCCCCGAGGACCTGGGCGGCCTCTCGGGCGCAGAACTCCATGGTGAGGCTCGCCTGCACCTTGCACTCGGCCAACTGCGCCACCGGTGACTCGCCCGCTGCGATCCGATCGACCAGGTCGCCCATCCAGGCCCGGGTGGCGTTGATGGTGCGGTCCATCTCGACCAGCTTGTGGCGGATGACCTGGTGGTCGGCGAGTCGCTTGCCGAAGGTCTGTCTCTCCCGGGCCCACGACAGCGCCTCGTCGAAGCAGACCCGGGCGGCCCCCACCATCCCGGCGATCATGAAGAGCCGCTCGTAGTTGAAGTTCTTCATGATGACCTCGAAGCCCCGGTTCTCCTCCCCGAGGAGGTAGCGGGCCGGCACCCGGACGTCGTCGTAGTAGATCGTGGCGGTGTCCGACGCCCACCAGCCCATCTTCCGGAGCGGGGTGGTGGAGAACCCGTCGAGGTGGGTGGGGACGGCGAGCAGCGAGACGCCGCCGGCCCCGGGGCCCCCGGTGCGCACGGCGGTCGTGACGTAGTCGGCCCGGATCGCCGAGGTGATGAACGTCTTCTGCCCGTTGACGACGTACTCGTCGCCGTCGCGGACGGCGGTGGTGCGCAGGTTGGCGACGTCCGAGCCGCCCGAAGGCTCCGTGATGCCGAGGGCACAGATGACCTCGCCGGTGAGCATCCTCGGGAGGATCTCCTCCTTGACGTCGTCCCGCCCGGCGACCTGGATCGGTGGTGCCCCGATGTAGTTGGAGAAGAGCGAGGCCGAGACCCCACCGCCCCCGGCCGCGGCGAGCTCCTCGGAGAGGATCACGAGCAGCATCGGGTCGTGGGTGCCGAGTCCCCCGTAGGCCTCGTCGAAGCCGATCCCGAATGCGCCGAGGGCGCCGACCTTCCGATAGAGATCGCGGGGGAACCCACCGGCCTCGTCCCACTCGTCGACATGGGGGGCGATCTCCTTGGCCACGAACTCGGCGATCGTGGACCGGAAGAGGGTGTGCTCGGCCGATTCGCGGGGAAGGGGTTCCATCGGGGTGACGCTACGCGGGTGGGCGGTACGCTCGGCGTCCCATGCGGTCCCGATTCATCGCCGTCGTCCTGCTCGGAGCCGCCGGGCTCTGGCTGCTTGCCGACGGGATCGCGGCGATGGCCACCGGCGAATACCTGCTCGGCGACGGCGCCTGGGCCGGCACGGTGGCGGCGGTGGGCTTCGAGCCGGAGGGGTGGCCGATGCGGTTCATCCACGTCGGTGTCGGTGTCGTGGCGCTCGTCGCCGCCTTCGCCATCGCCGCCGGGTGGGGTGCGCTCGCCTGGTGGATCGGGGTGGCGGCGTCGCTACTGGTGCTGTGGTACGTCCCGCTCGGCACG
>JBFLKR010000014.1:0-4208 GCA_040883295.1 Acidimicrobiia bacterium | reverse complement strand
CCAGCGGCCGGAAGTGGGCGGGCACCCCGGTGAAGCCATGGAGGAGCACCACCGCCTCGTTGCGGTCGCCGTCGAGGCGGAATCCGGCGGCCAGGGGGTCGAGGAGCTCGGTCATGACCGAGCCGTCACCTTCGCCTCGTCGTAGCGGGCGAACACCACGGCCGCGATGGCGCACAGGGCGAAGCCGACGACACCCGACAGGCGAATGCCCAGGTCGTCGCCGACGTCGCGGCCGAGGCTGGTGAGCATGGCGAAACTCATCACGCCGAACGTCTGGCCGAACTTCTGCATGAGGGTTCGGGACGCGAAGAACATGCCCTCGCGAGGCTCGCCCGTCGCGTTGGCGTCGAACTCGGCGATGTCGGCGAGCACCGCGTTGGGCAGCACCCCGAGGAAGGCCAGGGGAACCGACAGCAACAGGATGAGCAGGTAGGCCTGGGCGAGGTTCGGGATCGCCTCGGCGCCCAGGAGGGGCACGGCCGCGAAGACGAGCGACATCCAGACGAAGGCACCGACCATGAGCGGCTTCTTGCCGGTCCGGCGGGCGAGCAGGTTGACGATCGGATAGAAGACGAAGGACACGATCACCAACAGCGCCAGCAGGGTGGCCACCAGCGCCTCCTCCTGGCCCAACAGCACCGTGACGTAGAACAGCAGTCCGGTCTGCACGATCGTGAGCCCGGTGAAGTAGGCGAAGTCCGAGACGATGAAGCGGCGGAACTGCAGGTTGGCGAACGTCGCCCGGATCGCGTCCAGCAGCGGCACCGTGCTCGGGCGACCGGTCGAGTAGCGGCGCTCGTCGATGGCCAGCACCGGGACGAACATGCAGATGACGGCCACCAGCGCCAACCCCCCGATCGCCACCTGGAACGCCCGCAGGGGTTCGAGGCCCAGTCCGGTGCCCACGGCATCGGCGATGGCCGGCACCAACCCGGCGAGGATGATGCCCAGCGCGAACGTGATCGATATCCACGTGCTGAGGTTGAGGCGCTGGTCGGGGGTGTGGCCCATCTCCGGCAGCAGGGCGAAGAACGGCGTCACATAGACGGTCAGTGAGACGTAGAACGCGGCCTGGACGACCACGAGCCACACGATGTTCCAGCCCGACACCTCCCCGACCGGCGGGGTGAACATGAGCACCAGGAACACCGCGGCGGGCAGGGCGCCTCGGGCCATGAACGGGATCCGGCGGCCACGGGGGTGCGTCGACCGATCGCTGAGCCCGGCGATCCAGGGGTCGGTGACGGCGTCGAGGAGCCGGCCGGAGGCCGCCACGAGCGTGATGGCATTGAGGACACCGAGAAACGTGGCCCCGGTGATCAGTTGGGGGAGTCCGGCCGCCTCCGGGGGGAGGTAGAAGTAGACGAGCGATACGCCGACGATGTTGATGAGCGTCGACCAACCGAGCTGGCCGATCGCATAGGCAACCTGCTTGGCGGCCGGGAGGTCCTCGACGGTGTGGGCCATGGCCCGGCCAGCGTACGCGTCGAGCCCGGGGCAGGTGCGCACCGGCCCCTATCCTGCGGCGGATGCTCCGCTACCTCACCGCCGGCGAGTCGCACGGGCCCGGCCTCGTCGCCATCGTCGAGGGCGTTCCCGCCGGCCTCGAGGTGACCGTCGACGGCCTCGCCCACCAACTGGCTCGGCGCCGACTCGGCCACGGGCGGGGCAACCGCATGAAGCTCGAACGCGACGAGTTGGAGATCCTCGGCGGGGTCCGCTTCGGTCGCACGCTGGGTTCCCCGGTTGCGGTGGTCGTCCGCAACACCGAATGGCCGCGTTGGGAGCAGGACATGTCGCCCCATCCCGGCGGCGAGGCCCGCCGGACCCTGACGGCTCCCCGACCCGGCCACGCCGACCTCGTCGGGATGCAGAAGTACGACACCCACGACGCCCGGGACATCCTCGAGCGGGCGTCGGCCCGCGAGACCGCCGCCCGCACCGTCGTGGGCCACATCGCCCGTCAACTGCTCGCTGCCATCGACGTCGAGATCCTCGGCCATGTCGTCGCCATCGGCGACGTGGCGGCCCCCGACGGGCTGGTGCCCGAGCGGGGGAGCCAGGAGGCGATCGACGACGACCCGGTGCGGTGCCTCGACCCCGAGGCCTCGGCGGCGATGGTGGCGGCCATCGACGCCGCCAAGGCCGACCGCGACACGTTGGGCGGTGTCGTCGAGGTCGTCGCCCACGGGCTGCCGCCGGGCCTCGGCAGCCACGTCCACTGGGATCGCAAGATCGACGCCCGCCTCGCCGCGGCCCTCATGTCGATCCAGGCGATCAAGGGGGTCGAGGTCGGCGACGGCTTCGAGACGGCCCGTCGGCGGGGGTCGGTCGCCCACGACGAGATCCTCCCCGATGGCGACGGATTCGCCCGGGCCACCAACCGGTCGGGCGGTACCGAGGGCGGCATGACCACCGGCGAGCCCCTGCGGGTGCGAGCGGCCATGAAGCCGATCTCGACGGTCATGCGGCCGCTGCGCACCGTCGACGTGGCGACCAAGGAGCCGGACGTCGCCTTCCGGGAGCGCAGCGACGTGTGCGCGGTGCCCCGGGCGGGCGTCGTGGCCGAGCAGGTCGTCGCCATCACCCTCGCCGACGAGGTACTGCGGATGTTCGGCGGCGACACCGTCGACGACGTGGTCGGCGCCGTCGATCGGTACCGGGCCCGGGTCGCCGCGTTCTGATGATCTGGCTGGTCGGGATGATGGGGGCGGGCAAGTCGGCCGTCGGCGAGGCGGTCGCCTCGGCCACCGGCCTCCGCCACGTCGACACCGATGCCGAGATCGAGCGGCGATCGGACTCGTCGGTCACCCGGCTCTTCGAGACCGTCGGGGAACCGACCTTCCGGCTGTTCGAGGCGGCCGTGGTGGCCGACCTCGCGGCCGCTGGGGGTGACGTCGTGGTCTCCACCGGCGGGGGCGTCGTCCTCGACCCGGCCTCGGTCGTGCACATGCGGGCCTCCGGCGACGTCGTGTGGCTCACCGCCGCCACCGGCGACCTCGCCGACCGGGTCGGGGCCGGCGAGGGACGACCGCTACTGGCCGACGACGACGTCGAGGGGAGCCTCGGCGACCTGCTCGCTCGCCGGGCCCCGCTCTACGAGGCCGCCGCCCACCACCGTGTCACCACCACCGGCCGGGAGCCGGCGGACATCGCCGCCGAGGTGATCGAGCTGTGTCGACCGCGCTGACCCTGCCCGGCGGCGGCGACGTCCTGGTGGACGACGTGCTTCCCCAGGTGCTCCCTCCACGGGAGGGTCGCCGACGGGTCGCGGTCCTCACCCAGCCCGGCGCTTCGGACATCGCCGACCGGGTCGTCCGACGCGCCGACCGGCCCGTCGACGTCCGGGTGCTCCCCGACCGCGACGCCGCCAAGACGCCCGAGGTGCTGGCCGACGTCTGGGCGTGGTTCGCCGACATCGGCCTGGGTCGGGGGGACACGGTGGTCGGCGTCGGCGGGGGAGCGGTGACCGACCTGGCCGGGTTCGCCGCCGCCACCTGGATGCGCGGCGTGGAGGTGGTCCACGTCCCCACGACCCTGCTCGCCGCCGTCGACGCGGCCATCGGCGGCAAGACCGGCATCAACGTGGCCGGCAAGAACCTCGTCGGCTCGTTCTGGCAGCCCGCCCGGGTCGCCATCGACGTGTCGGTGCTGGAGACGCTTCCCGCCCACCTGCGCCGGGAGGGCATGGCGGAGGCGCTCAAGGTGGGCTACCTCGCCGACGCCGAGTTGCAGGCGATGGTCGCCCGCGACGGGCTCGGCGCCCCCCTGCGGGAGGTCGTCGAGCGCGCCGTGGCCGTGAAGGTGGCGGTGGTGGCCGAGGATGAGCGGGAGGCGGGGCGGCGGGCGATCCTCAACTACGGGCACACCATCGGCCATGCGATCGAACGACTGGCGGCAGTGAGCCACGGCGAGGCCGTGGCCGTCGGGATGGTGGCGGCGGCGGCCGTGGGCGCACGCCGCACCGGCTTCGAGCCGAGCGACGAGCACCGGTCGACGCTCGAGTTCGTCGGACTGCCCATCGCGGTCGGGGGCATCGACCCCGAGGAGGTGCTCCAGCTCGTCGGCCTCGACAAGAAACGCACCGCGGAGGGGATCCGCATGGTGCTGCACGAGGCCTACCCACGGCCGGGCCTCGAGGTGGGCGACCACGCCGCCGGCCGGGCCGGGCTCCCCGCCGACCGCCCCGAGGCCCGGCCCCCGGACGT
>JBFLKR010000111.1:0-3868 GCA_040883295.1 Acidimicrobiia bacterium | reverse complement strand
CTCCATCCGCCGCTTCATCTGCCATTTCCGGAACCGGGTCGGGATCCCCACCTCGAAGTCGATGCCGATCCGGTTCTTCAGCTCCTCGAGGTGCTCGACGATCTCGTAGTGGTGGGCGAGGTGGTCGACGGCCGGCACCGTGTCGCCCGTCACGACCAGGAACGAGTCGACGCCGTTGCCGAGCGCCCCCCGAACCTCCGACTCGATGGCGAGCACGTTGCGGTCCCGGGTCGACACCACCACGGTGGGGTGGACGGACGGCACGTCGTGGGTCACGCGGGCGGCGTAGGCATAGGGCGAGACCCGGATCTTGCCGAAGACGTTGTCGGTGACGAGCACGTGATCCCAGGCCCCGTCCAGGGCCAGGTGGTCGGCCGACGGCAGCTCCGGCGGATTGATCTCGGCGGCGACGATGAAGTGGTCGTGTCCGGTCAGCATGCGGTCACCTCGCAACGAAGTACTTGGCCCGGGGGTGGTGGCAGATGATCGCCGAGGTCGTCTGCTCGGGCTGGTACTGCCACGACGTCTCCGCCGAGCAGGCCACCCCGATCCGTTCGGCGCCGAGCAGTTCGGCGACCACCGCGTTGTCGGTCAGGTCGGGACAGGCCGGGTAGCCCCATGAGTAGCGGCCGCCCCGGTACTGCTGGCGGAACAGGCCGGCGAGCGACGGCCCGTCCTCGTCGGCGAACCCCCAGTCCTCGCGGACCCGGCGGTGCCAGTACTCGGCGAGCGCCTCGGCCATCTCGACCCCGAGGCCGTGGGTGAAGAGGTACTCCTGGTACTCGTGGGCCGCGAACAACTCGGCGGCCCGCTCCGAGACCGCCGGGCCCACCGTGACGATGTGGAACGCCGCCCAGTCGGGGCGGTCGGTGGCGAAGAAGTCGGCGATGCACAACCACGGGTCCGCCGACTGGCGGGGGAACGAGAAGCGGGCACGCTCGGCGGTGCGGTCCTCGTCCTTCCACACCACCAGGTCGTCGCCCTCGGCGTTGACGGGCAGGTACCCGTAGACGACCTGGGGCACGAGCAGGTGCTCGGCCCGGGCGGCGGCGAGCCGGTCACGCAGCAGGGGTCGGAGCCGCTCCTTGAACGCGGCGTCGTGCTCCCCGTCCTCGGGACGGAACTGCCACTGGTTGCGGAACAGGGCGGTCTCGTTGAGGTAGCCGGCGATGTCCTCGAGCGCGATGCCCTTCACGACCCGGGTGCCGACGAATGGTGGCTCGGGGATCTCGACGTCGGTGACCGACGGCGCCCGGTCGGGACGGGTGGCCCTGTCGGGGGCCGCTCGGGCAGGCCGTTCCGGGAGGACGCGGGTCGGCGTCCGACCGAACGCGGGGTCCACCTCACCGGTGCGGCGCAGCTCGGCGAGGCGGTCCATCACGGCCAGGCCGGCGAAGGCATCCTTGCCGTAGAAGAGCGGGCCGTCGTAGACCGCCCGGAGGTCGTGTTCGACGTAGCGGCGGGTGAGCGCCGCCCCGCCCAGCAGCACCGGCGTGTCGCCGAGGCCACGGCGGGTCAGCTCCTCGAGGTTGTCGCGCATGATGAGCGTCGACTTCACGAGCAGGCCCGACATCCCGATGGCGTCGGCGCCCACCCTGAGCGCCGTCTCGACCATCTCCCGGACGTCCACCTTGATGCCGAGGTTGTGCACCTCGTACCCGTTGTTCGACAGGATGATGTCGACGAGGTTCTTGCCGATGTCGTGGACGTCGCCCTTCACGGTGGCGAGCACGATCGAACCCTTCGTCTCCCCCTCGGCCCGCTCCATGTGGGGCTCGAGGTGGGCCACCGCTGCCTTCATGGTCTGTGCCGACTGGAGGACGAACGGCAGCTGCATCTCGCCAGACGCGAACCGGTCGCCGACCACCTTCATCCCGTCCAACAGGACCTCGTTGACGATGACGAGGGCATCCATCGAACCCAGCGCCTCGTCGAGGTCGTCGACGAGGCCATCCCGGTCGCCGTCGATGATCCGCTGTGCGAGGCGGCGCTCGACCGGCCAGCCGGACCGGTCGTCGGTCACCGTCCGGACCGAGGTGACGTCCTCGAAGGCGACGAGGAGGCGCTCGAGGGGATCGCCGTCCTCGCGGCGGTCGAAGATGAGGTCGCGGCAGACGGCGACGTGCTCGTCGTCGATGCGCGAGAGGGGCACGATCTTGCCCGCGTGGACGATGGCGGCGTCGAGGCCGGCGTCGACCGCCTCGGCGAGGAACACCGAGTTGAGGACGTGGCGGGCGGCGGGTTTCAGCCCGAACGAGACGTTCGAGACCCCGAGCACGGTGCGCACTCCCGGCAGTTCGGCCTTGATGCGGCGGATGGCCTCGAGTGTCTCGATGCCGTCGCGGCGGAGGTCGTCGTCACCGGTGGAGAGCGGGAACGTGAGCGGGTCGATGAGGAGGTCCGAGGGGGCGAGTCCGTAGCGCTGCGTGGCGATGTCGTGCAGGCGATGGGCCACTCGCAGCTTCCAGTCGGCGTCGCGGGCCTGGCCCTCCTCGTCGATGCACAGGCAGATGACCGCCGCCCCGTGTTCGGCGGCGAGGCGGAACACCCGATCGAGCCGGGAGCCCGGTGCTTCGCCGTCCTCGAGGTTGGCGGAGTTGAGCACCGACCGTCCACCGAGGTGGCGGAGGCCGGCCTCCATCACCTCGGGCTCGGTCGAGTCCAACACCACCGGGGCCGTGATCTCGGTGGCGAAGCGGGCGGCGAGGGCGTCCATGTCGGCGACGCCATCCCGGCCCACGTAGTCGACGCAGAGGTCGACCAGGTGGGCGGCCTCGGCCACCTGCTCCTGACCGATTCGCACGCAGGCGTCGAGGTCGCCGGCCAGCATCGCCTCCCGGAACGCCCGCGAGCCGTTGGCGTTGGTCCGCTCCCCGATGATGAGGAACGACGTGTCCTGGTCGAAGGGCACGAACGAGTAGAGGCTGGTGGCACCCGCCTCGGGGCGGGGCTCCCGGTGGGCGGGCGTGAGGTCGCGGCACCGGTCCACGACCGCCGCGAGGTGCTCGGGAGTGGTGCCACAGCATCCCCCGACGACCGTCACCCCGAGGTCGGTCACGAACCGCTCGAGGTGGTCGGCGAGTTCCTCGGGCGTGAGGTCGTAGTGCATCTCCCCGTCGACCACCGACGGGAGGCCGGCGTTGGGGATGACCGAGATCGGCACCGTGGCGTGGCGGGCGAGGTGGCGGAGGTGCTCGCCCATCTCCTCGGGACCGGTGGCGCAGTTCAGGCCGACAACGTCGACGCCGAGCGGCTCGATCGCCCCCAGGGCCGCGCCGATCTCGGTGCCCGGCAGCATCCGGCCGGTGAGCTCGATGGTCACCTGGGCCTGGATCGGTACCGCTCGGCCCTCGGCGGCCATCGCCCGGCGGGAGCCGATCACCGCCGCCTTCAGGCCGAGCAGGTCGAACTGGGTCTCCACCAACAGGAGGTCGACGCCGCCCGCCAGCAGGCCCCGGGCCTGGGTCTCGTATTGGTCGACGAGCTCGTCGAAGCCGATCTGGCCGAGGGAGGGGAACTTCGTGCCGGGTCCCATCGACCCGGCCACCCAGCGGGGGTGGTCGGGCGTCGACCAGCGGTCGGCGGCGGCCCGGGCGAGCTCGGCGCCGGCCCGGGACAACTCGTGGGCCCGGTCGGCGATCCCGTACTCGGCGAGCGGCACGCCGAACGAGCCGAACGTGTTGGTCTCGACCACGTCGACGCCGGCGGCGAGGAAGGCGTCGTGGAAGGCCGTGACGACGTCGGGGCGGGTCACGTTGAGCAGTTCGTTGCACCCCTCGAGGTCCGGCCCGCCGAAGTCGTCGGCCGTCAGGCCCTGTCGCTGCAACCAGGTGCCGGCGCCACCGTCATAGATGACGACGCGCGCACG
>JBFLKR010000110.1:0-4656 GCA_040883295.1 Acidimicrobiia bacterium | reverse complement strand
GGTCGTGGTCGTGGTCGTCGGGTCGTCGTCGCCACCCAGGGCAAAGGCGGCGATCGCCACGATGAGCACGACGAGTGCGGCACCACCTCCGATGAGCACGCGGCGGTCCTTGAGGAACTCGGGCATCGATCAGGGGTCCTTCCGGGGGGGCGGCCCGGCGGCGAGCCGGGACGTCGGGGTGGGACAGGCGGCCATCGTCTCGCCGTCGCAGCACTCGGCTTGGTTGAGCCCGAACATCGGGCACGACGAGTCGAGGCAGGCGGCGTGGCCATGGACGTAGCCCATCGGCGAGCGGCACCAGGCGCAGGTCATCGGGCGGCATTGTGGCCCCTGTCGGGGCCATAGCGGGAGCTTTCGGTGCGTGGGGGCGTCGCTACCGGATGCGACCGATCTTCGCCAGGGGCCGATAGCGGGCGACGACCACGCCCACCAGGTCGGATTCGTGCCGGGGTCCCCACGTGCGGGAGTCGGCGAGGGTCCGGTGGCGGGCATCCGACAGCAGGAACAGCTCGCCAACCGCCAACCGCCAGGTGCCGGCGCCCGGGGTCTCATCCACGCACCACGGCTCGGCGAGGGCCACGCCGTCGACCACCACCTCCCCGGCGGCGATCGTCACCGTCGCCGGACCGGCGGCCACGACCCGCTTGACGATCCGGAGGCCGTCGGGGTCGTTCGACACGACCACGTCGCCCACGTCGGGCGTCCGGTTCAGGGTGAGGATGCGGTCGCCGGGCTCGAGCGTCGGGGCCATCGACCGCTCGGCGACGAGGAACCTTCTGGGTGGCACCGGTGCGAGGGTATCGTCGAAGGGAGAGGCCACACAGGAGGCACAACGCCATGGGGTTCTTCCGACCCGAGACCGTCCACGCCCACTGCGACCTGTTCTGCGGGGTCTACGACCCGGCCCAGGCGAAGATCGAGGCGATGTCGGTCCTCAAGACCGCCCAGAAGTACCACGACAGCGACGACGAGGTGTTCCGGGCCCGCTGCATCGCCATCAAGGAGGAGCGGGCCGAGGAAACCAAGCACCACCTCATGGTGCTCTGGGTCGACTTCTTCGGTCCCGAGCACGCCGAGCAGTTCCCCCAACTCCACGACCTCTTCTGGCGTGCCCTCAAGAAGGCCGGTGAGGCCAAGAAGTCGATGGACCCGGCCCTCGGCCAGGAGCTGGTCGACCTGATCGACGAGATCGCCGAGGTGTTCTGGCAGACCGAGAAGGCCAAGAGCATGGGGGTCTACCCGCCGGCCTAGGACGTACGACGGTACGACGGTACGACCGGTCAACCTCGGAGCCGTTGGGTCCATTCGGTCAGGCGGGCCATCGCCTCGGTGACGTCCGCGGTGGACTCGGAGAACGAGATCCGGATGAAGTGGTCGCCGCGTCCGGGGTCGAAGTCGATCCCGGGCGTGACGGCGACCCCCAACTCGTCGAGCCATCGGGCGCACAGCTCGGGTGATGGGGCCCCGAGGTGGCCCACCTCGGCGTAGGCGTAGAAGGCGCCGTCGGCAGGGGCCACGGTGCGACAGCCCATGGCTTCCAGCCCGTCGAGGACGATTCCCCGATTGGTCCGGTAGCGGTCGACGTGCCCGTCGGCCTCGGCGATCGCGGTCGGGTCGAAGGCGGCGAGGGCCGCGAGCTGGGCCAGGGTCGGCGCCGAGATGAAGAGGTTCTGCGCCAGCCGCTCCATCGGTCGGACCAGGTCCTCGGGGGCGACGATCCATCCCAGCCGCCAGCCGGTCATGGACCAGTACTTGGAGAACGACTGGAGCACCACGGCGTCGTCGTCGTGGGCGAGGACGGTTGGTGCGGGGGGTCCGAACGTGATGCCGTGGTAGATCTCGTCGGCGATCACCCGCACCCCCGCCGACCGGGCCCACGCCACCAGAGCCCCCAGCTCGCCGTCGTCGAGCACGGTCCCGGTGGGGTTGGCGGGGCTGGCCAGCACGATCCCGTCGAGCGGCCCGGCGCCGTCGAGCGCCTCGGGTGTCGGCACGAAGCGGGTCTCGGCGCCCACCGGCACCCCGACGGGTTCGATGTCGAAGGCGGCCAGCACGTTGCGGTAGCAGGGGTACCCCGGCTCGGTCACGGCGACCCGGTCGCCGGCGTCGAACGCCGCCAGGAAAGCGAGGCTGAAGCCGCCCGAGGCGCCAAGGGTGACGAGGACCCGCTCGGGGTCGATGCCGAGGCCGTGCCGCTGGCCGTAGAGGTCGGCGATGGCGGCCCGCAAGGCCGGCAGGCCCCGTGCGCCCGTGTAGCCGAGCCGGTCGTCGTCGAGGGCCCGGGCTGCGGCGGCCCGCACCGACTCGGGAGCGGGGGTGGAGGGCTGGCCGACCTCGAGGTGGAGGACCCGGCCTCCCGCCGTCTCCACGGCCTCGGCCGCGGCCATGACCTCCATGACGTGGAACGGGGCGATGGCGGAGCGCCGGGACGGCATGCGGCGAGGCTAGGGCGTCATCTGGGTCGCCCCGTGGCTCCGTAACGATCATGTGAACGCGCTCACGACCTACCCCGCCGAACGCCAGTCGCCACCGGTTGCGCCGGTGCTCCGACAGCGGTGGGAGGACGTCGCGTTCGTGCACTGGCCGGTGCCCTCCACCGTCGTCGCCCGACGCCTGCCGGCAGGCCTCGAACCGGACCTCCACGACGGTCGTGCGTGGGTCGGTCTCGTCGCCTTTCGGATGGTGGGGATCGGCCCGGTCGGCGGCCCGGGGATCCCGTGGCTCGGTTCCTTCCCCGAGACGAACGTGCGGACGTATGTCCGTGACCGTGAGGGTCGCCCGGGCGTCTGGTTCGACTCCCTGGATGCCTCCCGATTGCTGCCGGTGCTGGTGGCTCGCCGACTCTGGGACCTCCCCTATGCGTGGTCGTCGATGACGGTGCGCGGCGGCGCAGCCGGTGCCTATCGGGCCCGTCGCCGCTGGCCCGACGCCGGCCTCGCCTCGACCCTCGAGGTCGTCCCCCGGGAGCCGGTGCCCGTCGTGGGGTTGACCGCGTTCCTCGTCAACCGATGGCAACTCTTCACCGCCACCCGTGACGGCGGGGTGGCGGTGGCCGACGTGGACCATGAACCCTGGTCGCTGCGGCGAGCCGACCTCGTGGCCCTCGAGGACGACCTCGCCACGGCAGTCGGCTATCCGGCACCACCGGCCGAACCCCTCGTCCACCACGCCACCGCCGTGAACGTGCGGGCGGGCCGGCCCCGCCGGGTGCGATGGCTCTGACGCCGACGCCCTCGGTCGGGGATGAGTTGGCCTGGGTCGCCCGCCACCTCGAGGGCCTCTGGGACGGCCCGCTCGGCGCCAGTCGGACCATTCGTGGTGGCCAGACTGCCGCCGACGCCGCCCTCGCCGGCTTCGACGTCTCGGGGTACGCGGCGCGGCGCAACGAGGTGTGGCCCCCGTCGCGACGGGGGGCATCGAGGCTCTCGCCATGGATCCGCCACGGCCTGCTCCCCCTGCCGAGGGTGTGGGAGGCCGTTGCCGACGGTCCCCGCAGGGACGTCCGCAAGTTCCGTGACGAGTTGCTGTGGCAGGAGTACGCCCGCCACCGCTACGCGAGGCTCGGCACGGGGGACCCGATCGCCTCGGTCGGCGGCAAGCGGGAGGTCGAACCCTGGGACCGCTCGATGGCGTGCGTTGGCCGTGCCGTGGAGGAGCTCGAGCGGACCGGTTGGGTCACGAACCAGACCCGCATGTGGCTTGCCTCCCACTGGACGGTCCGCCATCGCGGGCACGTGGGCGACGGCGAGGACCAGATGTACCGGCGACTGCTCGACGGGTCGCGGGCCGCCAACCGGTTGGGCTGGGGCTGGGTGAGCGGTGCCGCCACCGGCACGGCCTACGGGTTCTCCCGGTGGCAGGTGGAGAAGCGGGCGCCCGGCCTCTGCGAGGAGTGCCCCCATCGGCGCGCCTGCCCCATCGACGGCTGGCCGCCGACCGAGGCGCAGCGGGCGCCACGACCGATGCTGGTCGCCCACGATCCGGACCCGGCAGCGACCGCCGGCCCGGTCTCGACGCCAACGGGGCGCGAGGCGGAGGTGGTCTGGCTGACGGCCGAGTCGCTCGGCGACGGAGACCCGGCGCTCGCCGCCCATCCCGACCTCCCGGCCGTCTTCGTCTTCGACGCCCCCCTGCTGGCCCGGCTGCGCCTGGCCGCCTCACGGCTCGTCTTCCTGGCCGAGTGCCTGGCCGACTTGGGCACCCGGCGCCCGGTCGAGGTCCGGGTGGGGGACCCCGTCGTCGAGCTGGCCGGTCGGCGTGTTGGTACGACCTTCGCCCCGGTCCCCGGCTGGCGTCGGCGGGCGGCCGCCCTGGTTCCGGTGGCGGTGCACCCATGGCCCTGGCTGGTGCCACCCGGGCCCGGCTCGGTGGCATCGTTCTCGGCATGGCGCAAGGCGGTGGGGGCCTGATGCCCGAGGGCCACACCATCCACCGACTCGCCCGGCGGCAGCACCGTGATCTCGTCGGACGGGTTCTCGAGTCGACCTCACCGCAGGGCCGCTTCGCCGCCGGCGCCGAGCTCGTCGACGGTCGCCCGGCCACCGGCGTGGAGGCCCTCGGGAAACACCTGTTCCACCGGTTCGACGACCTGACGGTCCACGTGCACCTCGGTCTCTTCGGCCGGTTCCGCCGGGTCATGGGCGAGGACCCACCGCC
>JBFLKR010000109.1:0-23442 GCA_040883295.1 Acidimicrobiia bacterium | reverse complement strand
CGGGAGGTGAGGGCCCGGCCGAGCATGTCGCGGTCGTCGGCAGCCGTCCGGTCCGGTTGGTCGATGAGCTCCCACGTCTCGTTGTAGGTGGCGACGGCGATCGCCCGGTGGTCGATGTCCATGCCCGACATCCTCGCACGGCGACACGGCGACGCGACGCCCGGCGCGTACGATCGGCCCCGTGCACTCCGACGACGTCGATGGTTTCGGGCCCAACGACTGGCTCATCGCCGAGCAGTACGAGAGGTACCGCGACTCGCCGGCGTCGGTCGCCCCCGCGTGGCGGGAGTACTTCGAGTCGGTCGCCGGCGGGCCGGGGCCGGTGACGCCGGCCAAGGAGGTACCGGCGACGCCGCCCCGACCGGCCAAGGAGGTACCGGCGACGCCGCCCCGACCGGCCGAGGAGCCGGCGCGCGACGAGGAGCCTGCCGCAGCCGCCGAGGAACCGGGACCCGATGAGGAACCGCCGCCCGGTGCCGAGCCGCTGCGGGGGGTGTCGGCACGGATCGCCGAGCGCATGGACGACTCCCTCTCGGTCCCGACCGCCACCTCGGTGCGGACCATCCCGGCGAAGCTCCTCGAGGTCAATCGGCGGATCATCAACAACCACCTGGCCCGTTCGCCGGCCGGGGGGAAGGTGAGCTTCACCCACCTCATCGGGTGGGCGGTCGTCCGGGCCATCGCGGACATGAAGGGCATGAACGTCGCCTACACCGTCGTCGACGGCACCCCCCACGTGATCCGCCACGACGCGGTCAACCTCGGCATCGCGGTGGACGTCACCCGCAAGGATGGGACCCGGGCCCTGTTGGTGCCGAACATCAAGGCCGCCGACCAGGGTGACTTCCGGATGTTCTGGGACGCCTACGAGGACATCATCGACCGGGTCCGTCGGAATCGGATCACCCCCGACGACTTCGACGGCACCACCGTCTCGCTCACCAACCCCGGGATGCTCGGCACGGTCCAGTCGGTGCCGCGGCTCATGGACGACCACGGGCTCATCGTCGGGGTCGGGTCGATCTCCCACCCGCCCCAGTTCGAGGGTGCCGACCCCGAGTACCTGGCCCGCACCGGCATCGGGAAGATCCTCACCATCACCTCCACCTACGACCATCGGGTCATCCAGGGCGCCCTGTCGGGCCAGTTCCTGGGGCGGGTCCATGGGCTGCTCCTCGGCGAGGGCGACTTCTACGACGACGTCTTCCGCTCCATGGGCGTGCCGTACCTCCCGGCGCGCTGGGCACCCGACCGCAATCCACGGGTCGGGTCGACCGAGTGGGCCGAGAAGCAGGCCCGGGTCTTCCGGCTCATCGACCTGTACCGCGAGCGCGGCCACCTCATCGCCGACCTCGACCCCCTGCGACTCGACCCGCCGACGATGCCCGAGGAGCTCGATCCCCTCAGCCACGGGTTGACGATCTGGGACCTCGACCGCGAGTTCGCCACCGGGGGCCTCGTCGGCCGGCACCTCATGCCGCTCGGCGACATCCTGAGCGTCCTGCGCGATGCGTACTGCCGGACCCTCGCCGTGGAGTACAGCCACGTGCAGCAGCCGGATCGGAAGGCCTGGCTGCAGGAGCGCCTGGAAGGTGCCCGGCTCGAGCTCCCTCGCGAACAACGCCGGCGGATCCTCACCATGCTGAACCAGGCCGAGGGTTTCGAGCGGTTCCTCCACACGAAGTACCTCGGACAGAAGCGTTTCAGCCTCGAGGGCTCCGAGTCGCTCATCCCCGCCCTCGACGCGGTGCTGGACGCGGCGCTCGACGACGGCATGGACGACGTCGTCATCGGCATGGCCCATCGTGGCCGCCTCAACGTCCTGGCCAACATCGTCGGCAAGGGCTTCGAGGCCGTCTTCCAGCAGTTCACCGGCGCCTACGACGACGCCGAGCAGGGCTCGGGCGACGTCAAGTACCACCTCGGGGCGGGCGGCACCCGGACCCGGCGGGGCCACGAGCTCGGCGTGCACGTGGTGGCGAACCCGTCCCATCTCGAGGCCGTCGACCCGGTGCTCGAGGGCATCGTGCGGGCCAAGCAGGACCGGTACCCCGCGGGCGGCCAGTACCAGGTACTGCCCGTCCTCATCCATGGCGACGCGGCCTTCTCGGGCCAGGGAGTGGTGGTCGAGACGCTCCACCTCTCGCTGTTGCCCGGCTACCGGACCGGTGGCACCGTGCACGTGGTGGTGAACAACCAGGTCGGGTTCACGACCGACGTGGTCGAGGCCCGGTCGTCGTACTACGCCACCGACGTGGCGAAGACGGTCAATGCCCCCATCATCCACGTGAACGGAGACGACCCCGAGGCGGTCGTGCGCGCCGCCGAGCTGGCCTTCGCCTATCGCCAGGCCTTCCACACCGATGTCGTGGTGGACCTCATCTCCTATCGGCGACGGGGCCACAACGAGGGTGACGAGCCGAGCTACACCCAGCCGGTGATGTACCGGGCGATCGAGTCCCAGCCCCCCGTGCGCGAGCTCTACCTCGATCGGCTCGTCACGACCGGGGAGCTGTCGCGGGAGCAGGCCGACGAGATCGTGGCCGAGTTCGACGAGCGCCTGGCGTCGGCCTTCGCCACCACCCAGGACCTGCCGCCACCGGCGAGCCCGGGGTCGGTGCCGGACCCCGATCCGGACCACATCGACACCACGGTCGACCGGGACACCATCGCCGACCTCGTGACGGTGCTCACCACGTTCCCCGAGGACTTCGAGATCCACCCGAAGCTGGAGCGGCTCGTCGAGGCGCGACGCACGCTCATGGAACGGGACGAGGTGGACTGGGCGATGGGCGAGGCGCTCGCCCTCGCCTCGCTCGCCGCCGAGGGCCACTCGATCCGGTTGGCGGGCGAGGACGTCGCTCGAGGAACGTTCAGTCATCGCCACGCCGCCTTCGTCGACCACCGCACCGCCGAGGACTGGATGCCGATCGCGGTGTTGGAGGACGACGAGATCCGGGTGCGCATCCACGACTCGCTGCTGAGCGAGTACGCGGCGCTCGGTTTCGAGTACGGCTACGCGGTCGAGTCGCCCGAGACGCTCGTGCTGTGGGAGGCCCAGTTCGGTGACTTCGCCAACGGGGCCCAGGTGATCGTCGACCAGTTCATCTCGGCGGGCGAGGACAAGTGGGCCCAGCGGTCGGGCGTCGTCCTGTTGCTCCCGCACGGTTTCGAGGGCCAGGGACCCGAGCACTCGTCCGCCCGCATCGAGCGGTTCCTGACGCTCTGTGCCGAACACAACATGCGGGTGGTGGTCCCGACCACCGCCGCCAACCACTTCCACCTGCTGCGGCGCCAGGCCCTCCTGCCGCATCGCAAGCCGCTCATCGTCTTCACCCCGAAGTCGCTACTGCGCACGGCCACGACCTTCGGGACCGTGGGGGAGCTCACCGCTGGTCGGTTCACCCCGGTCATCGCCGACCCTCGCGGTGTCGCCGGGGCGCGGCGGCTCGTCCTCTGCACCGGAAAGGTGTACTACGACCTCGCCGAGGCGGCTCCCGCCGACGTGGCCATCGTCCGGATCGAGCAGCTCTACCCGGTGCCCGAGGCGGAGTTGCGAGCCGTCTTCGACCGCTCACCGGAGGCCGACCTCGTGTGGTGCCAGGAGGAGCCGGAGAACATGGGTGCCTGGGGCTTCCTCCGGGACCGCCTGCGGCGCCTGTCGGGCCGCGAGCCACGGTTCGTCGGCCGCACGGCCAGCGCCAGCCCCGCCACCGGCTCCTCCGCCCGCCACCAGGTGGAACAGGAGCGATTGGTGGCCGACGCCCTCGGCGACTGAGCGCGGAACCGCGGAAGGAGATCCCCCCTTCGGGGGGATCTCCCAGCTTGTCGGACCTCAGGCCGTCGGGCCGGCGTACCAGGCGTCGGTGAAGTGGGCCCTGTCGGGGCGCAGGGCCCAGATGGACCCCTTCTTGCAGTCGAAGCGGTCGTGGATCGTCATGCCTCGCCGGGCGAGGTGGTCGAGGGCGGCCGGAATGACGTCGCCGTGTGAGCTGACCGCCGTCCGGCTGCCCGACAGCCCCGAGAGCAGGGCGGCCGTCGCCTTCGGCGAGGCGCCCTCGGCGAGTGACCAGTGTGTCTCGATCTCCAGGCCCAGCTTGGTGGCCAGCGGCTCGAGGGTCTGGGTGCAGCGCACGGCCGGTGAACTGATGAGCCGGGTGACGCCGAGGTGGCGCAGTCGCTTCGAGATGCCCTTGGCCTGCTGCCAACCGCGCTCCGACAGGGGGCGTTGGTCGTCGTTGCCGTTCCACTCGGACCGGTCGCCGGCGTGGGCATGTCGCACGACGTAGAGCATCGGGTGGGCGGCCGCCCAGTCGTCGCCGACGTCGGCCACCTGGGTGCGGTCGGCCCGGTAGGTGAGCTCGGCCTCGGCCTGGGCGAGGGTGACCCAGCGGACCTCGTCGACCTCGTCGTTCGGGGTGAATCGACCCTCGAGGGGCTCCATCGTGAACCAGGCGACGTGCTTGGCCTTGCCGTTCACCCGATAGGACGACAGGCCGTGTCGCTCGAAGGGCAGGCAGCGGTACCCCGTCTCCTCGGCCACCTCCCGGACGGCGGCGGTCAGGTCGTCCTCGCCCTTGTCCAGCTTGCCCTTGGGCAGGGTCCAGTCGTCGTACGTCGGCCGGTGGGCGATGAGCACCTGCAGCCCGTGCTTGCGGTGGGTGCGCAGCACGATGCCGCCGGCGGCCTGGATCTTGGTGGGGGTGGAGGTCGTCACGCGTCCTCGGGAAGCTCGGCCAGCCATCGTATCGCCTCGTCGATCGATGCGACCGTCGAGACCAGTCCTCGAGCCGTCGGGTGAGACGCCTCGAGCCCGGCCACCAGGGCCTGCCACTCGTCGCCGACGGCAAGGATCTCCCGCGCCGGTCGACCGTGGGCCCGGTCGATCTGGGCCCCGTGCCAGGCGACGAGCAGCTCGGCGAGGGTCCCGACCGCCCCGGGCAGGGCGATGACGGCTCCCGAGCCGTCGATGAGCGTCCCCACCCGCTCGGCCAGCGAGGAGGCGGGCCGCTCGTCGGTGACCCACTCGTTGGGGCCCTCCCGGCTGGGAAACAGGGTCGGGGCGGTCACGCCGACGACCCGAGTCCCGGCCTCGACTGCTCCATGGCTCACGGCGGCCATGTACCCGCCGTAGCCGCCGGTCGCGAGGGTGTGGCCGGCCGCGGCGATGGCGGCCCCGAGGCGCCGGGCCTCCGCCCACCGGGGATCGTCGTCGTCGACCGACGAGCTGCCGAACACGGCCACCTGCATGGCCGCCACCCTACGGGCCACGGTGGCGACCGCCTAGGCCGGCGTCGGGCCATAGGCTGGCCGCCATGCGCCTCAACCCCGCCGTCGAACGGATCTCCCCCTACGTGGGGGGTCGGCCGATCGAGGAGGTGGTGCGGGAGTTCGGCGTCGTCGACGTCGTGAAACTCGCCTCCAACGAGTCTCCCATCGAGCCCTTCCCGGAGGTGGTGGCCGCCGTGGCCGAGGCCGCGGCCGGCATCAACCGGTACCCCGACCAGGCCGTCTTCGACCTGGGCCGCCGCCTCGGCGATCACCTCGGGGTGGAGCCGGACCACCTGTGGTTCGGTGCCGGGTCGAGTGAGCTCCTCGGCGCCATCGCCCTGAGCCTCGGCGGGCCGGGGACGACCGCCGTCTTCGCGTGGCCCTCCTTCGCCATGTATCCCATCGGGACGATGCGCTCGGGTGCCGACCCGCGGCGGGTGCCGCTCGACGAGGACTTTCGCCACGATCTCGGAGCCCTCGCCGCCGCCGTCGACGCGACGACCACCGTGGTCTACGTCTGCAACCCGAACAACCCGACCGGGACCCTGGTGGCGGGGCACGAGGTCGAGGCGTTCTGCCGGGCGGTGCCCGAGGACGTCGTCGTGGTGGTCGACGAGGCCTACCACGAGTACGTCACCGATCCCCGCCACCGGACGATGCTGCCGCTGGCCCTCGAGCGGCCCAACGTCGTCGTCCTGCGGACCTTCTCCAAGGTCTACGGCCTCGCCGGCCTTCGAATCGGGTACGCGGTGGGCCTCCCCGAGACGCTGGCGGCGCTCCGGCGGCCCCAGCGGCCGTTCACCGTCACCCAACTGGCCCAGGTGGCGGCCGCCGAGGCCTTGCGGCACCCGGCCCTCGTCGCCCAGCGGGTCGCGGAGAACGCGGCCGGCCGCCGGGTGCTCGAGACGGGTCTGGCGGATCGGGGTCTGGCGGTCGGCGACAGCCAGGCGAACTTCGTCTTCACCGACGTCGGCCCGGTTGCCGACCACCTCAACGATCGCCTCCTGCGCAAGGGGATGATCGTCCGGCCGTTCGAGGGCGCGCTGCGTGTCAGCGTCGGGACCGAGATCGAGAACCGTCGGTTCCTGTTGGCCCTGGACCAGGTGCTGTAGGGCCTCGGTACGTCAGGTGCCGAGGATGGCGTCGACCAGCGACTCCAGGTAGGGCTCGTCGACGGGATCGTCGAAGAGGAGGCTGCGCACCACGATCGGGCCCAGCAGGCGGTCGACGAGCACCTCGGGCGTCTCCTCGAAGACGAGGTCCCCGCTCCGGCGGCCCTCCTCCAACAGGCCGACCAGCACCGCCCGGCCGGCCCCCGTGATGGCGGCCTTGGCGTGGGCGAAGCGCTCGTCCCAGTCGGCCCGGGCCAACAGCAGCCGCAGCGAGCGACCCAACTCACCATCGAAGTTGTTCGATGCCCGACCGAGGGCCGCGAGGATCCGGGCCCGGGCGTCGTCGCCGGGGGGCGGCTCGAAGACCGGTGGGGAGGCGCCCGATTCGAGCAGGTCGACCAGGAGGTCGATGCGGTCCGGCCAGTGGCGGTAGACCGTCGCCCGGGCCACGTCGGCGGCCTCGGCCACCCGCAGGTGGGTCACCGCATCCGGCCCCTCGTCGGTGAGGAGGCGGTGGGCTGCCTCCAGCACCCGAGCCCGGGTCCGGCGCACCTGGCGGTTGGGGACGGTCATGGGGCGATGGTACCGATTGGCTCACATGAGACAAGGTGTATCATGTCGTGAGACCGCAGGGGCATCCGACTTGTCCCCGGGGTCCGTACACAATGCGTTTTCCGACGGGGTGTCGTCACACCCCTCCGCGATGGTCCAGAAGGGTTCCCCGTGCTTCGATTCGTGAACGTGCTCTCGGCGGCAGTGCGCCGCTTCCCGTGGCTCACCATCGCGGTGGTGCTCGCCATCTTCGGCGTCCTCGGCTACTTCACCGGCCAGCAGGTCATCGCCGAGGGGAACGAGGGATTCGCCCCCGACGCCCCCGAGCTCGACGCCTCCAACGAGATCGGCGAGCTGTTCGGCGACGACAGCTCCGGCACCGTCATGCAGGTGGTCGTCTCCTCCGCCGACGGTGACGTCATCACGACCGACGGCCTGGAGACGACCCGGGTGGTCACCGAGGTCCTCAACGACTCGCCACTCGCCGAGGACCTCGCCGAAGGCGCCCAGGGCCCGGTGGTGTCGTTCCTCGCCCCGGTCGAGGGCTTCGGCGACCCCGACCAGGGCCCGACTGCCAGCATCGTCGTCGGCACCGACGGCGGCGACGTCTTCACGCCCGAGGGCCAGGAGGTCGTCACCGCCGTCATCGATGCCGCAACTGGCTCGGACGCCGCCGCCAAGCTCGACACCGAGGCCGCCGGGGGCTCGGTGTCCAGCTTCCTCACCCCGCTTCTCGCCGGGTCCGGGCAGGGACCGACCGCCCAGGTGGTCATCGCCACCGATGGGGGCGACGTCATCACCGCCGAGGGACTCCGGGCCTCGCTCGCCCTCCAGCAGGCAGTGTTCGAGTCGCCGCTCGCCGCCAAGCTCGCCGGGGGCGACCCCGCCCAGCCGCCCGTGTTCGGGTTCATGGCGCCGGTCGAAGGCGCCATCGACCAGGGCCAGTTCGACCCTGCCGCCCCGACCCCGGCCGTCAAGGCGGCCTGGACCCAGGGCTTCGACCAACTCCAGGAGCAGGCGGCCGGGGCGATCCCCTTCCTCCTGTCCAACGACCAGGACCTCTCGGCGCCGGTGGCGGCCCAGGGGATCGTCTCGTTCAACTTGACCGAGCCACTGACGGCCGACGAGGAGGTTCAACTCGCCGAGATCGTCGCCTCCGTGTCCGTCGCCGACGGCTACGAGCTCGCCTACCTGCCCCCGGCGCCGTCCGACGTCGAGACGTTCAAGGACGTCTACCTGACCCGGGTCGACTTCCTGCCGGCCGAGGCCACCGAGTTCCTGCCGTTCCTGGCGTCGACCGACGGCGACCTGGGTGTCCCCGAGGCCCACAAGGGCCTCGTCGTCCTCTCCCTCACCGAGGACCTCACGGCCGCCGAGTCGGCATCGCTCGCCACCGCCCTCGCCGACGTCGACACCCCCGACGGGTTCACGGTCGGCTACCTGCCCGTCGAGCCCACCACCGAGCAGCTGAAGCAGGCCTACACCGACAACCTCGCCTTCATCCCCGCCGAGTTCGCCTCCCAGGTCGAGTCGCTGCTGTCGGACGACGCCGACCCCGACGCCGTCACGGCCTCGTCGGGGCTCATGATCGTGTTCCTGGACAGCCCCACCACGGAGGCGGAGTTCGAGGCCTTCTCGGAGCGCCAGCAGGCCTTCGTCGACCAGTTGAACGCCGCCGAGGTGCCCGAGGGGTACGAAGCCGGGGCGTTCTCGTTCGGCCTCATCTTCTCCGCCGGCGGTGACGCCACGGGCGAGATCGGCCGCATGTTCGGACTGGCGGCGGCGATCATCGTCGTCGTCCTCCTCTTCAACTTCTGGATCCGGGTGCGAGGTGCCGGCGGCACTCGGCGGGCGATCAGGCGGACCGCGGCCGACACCCTCCTCACCCTCGTCACGATCCTCATCGCCATCACCTGGATGCAGGGGATCGGGGTGCTGCTGGGGCCGGACTACCTCGGCGTGATCGGGTACTTCAATCAGATCGTCCAGATCCTCCCCATCCTCATCATCGGGTTGGGGGTGGACTACGGCATCCACATGACGTCGCGCTACCGGGAGGAGTTGGCGGCGGGCAACGACGTGCCCGAGTCGATCCGCCACGCGATCCGCACGGTCGGCGTCGCCCTCGTGCTCGCCACGCTTGCCACGGTGGTCGGTTTCCTCACCAACCTCGTCAGCCCGGTGCCGGCGCTGGCCGACTTCGGCGTGCTGGCCGCTGCCGGCATCCTCTCGGCGTTCCTGTTGATGCTCACGTTCGTGCCGGCCATCCGGCTCCTGCTGGATCGTCGGGCCGAGCGTGCCGGTCGGCTTGACGGCACCGACTTCGACCTCGAGCACGCGCCGGGCGTCATCGGCCCACTCGTGTTCGGCATCGGGGGTGGCGCCTTTGCCTACCTCGCCTCGGTCGGTCTCGAGGTCGCCATCGAGGGCGTGGTCTTCGGCGACGTCTTCGACCCGGCCCGGTTCGGCGTCTTCGTCGCCATCGGCGCCGTGGTCGGTGTGACGCTGCTGCAGTTGCCCCGCATCACCGGCGTCGTCTCCGTGGTGGCCGAGAAGTTCGCCTGGGGCGTCGTCGTCATCGCCCTGGTGCTCGCCGGCGTCGGCGAGTTCGGGCGGCAGCAGTTGGAGACGTCCTTCTCCTTCACCGACTTCGTCCCCACCGACAACCCGCTCCTCGAGACCTTCGACCGGATCACCGAGGACTTCGGCGGCGGCTTCGGCGAGACCACCAACGTGCTCATCGGCGGCGACGGCGAGGCGATCGCCACCGTCGCGGTGCACAACGCCCAGGTCGATGCCTGGGAGAACCTCCGCGACACCCCCGACGTCACCCAGTTCGGCGACGACCCGGCCGTCGACGTCTCGCCCATCGCCGTCATCGTCGACCTCCTGGACCCGCAGTCGGAGATCGGCGACCCGGAGGCGGTCGAGGCACTGGCCGCCGCCGGGGTCGGCGACGACCTGCGGGTGGCCGACGGCACCGACGTGGTCGCCCTGTACGACCTGCTGTTCGACCTGGCGCCCGAGGCGGCCGACGCCGCCCTGGCGGCGACCGACGGCGGCTACGAGGCCGCCCTGTGGACGATCAACACGAGTGCCGGCGACACCGGTGCCTCCGAGCTCCGGGTGAACCTGAACGAGGACTTCGCCCCGGTGACCGATGCCGGGGTCGCTGCGGTCCCGACCAGTGAGAACATCATCAACACGGTCGTCGTGGACTCGCTCGGCGAATCCCAGCTCTCGTCGTTGCTCATCACCTTGGCCGCCGCCACGCTGTTGCTCGTCGTCAACTTCTGGATCGAGGCCCGCCGCCCGATCCTCGGCGTGCTGACGATGCTCCCGGTGGGCCTCGTCGTGTTGCTCACGTTCGGGATGATGGCCCTCCGGGGCATCCCCTTCGGCCCGGTCACGGCGACGATCTCGGCCTTGGCGGTGGGCATCGGTGTGCCATTCACCATCCACATCACCCACCGGTTCCTCGAGGACCGGGTGCGGATGGACTCGACCGAGGAGGCGATCCAGTCCACCACCCGCCACACCGGGGCGGCGCTCACCGGTTCGGCATTCACGACGATGGCGGGGTTCGGCTCGCTCGTCACCTCGAACCTGACCCCGTTCCAACAGTTCGGCGAGGTGACCTTCTGGGCCATCCTCTTCGCCCTGTTGGGTTCGTTGATCCTGCTGCCGTCGATGCTCGTGATCTGGGACCGCTACCACCGCCGTCGCGGTGACGCGCTCATCGACGTCGAGGCCGTGGAGGCAGCGCTCGAGGTCTGACCCCGCGGATCCCGTTCCTGTCGGGCCGGTCCATCCCCGTGACGGCCCAGCCCGACGCTCTTCCGGGGGGCGTCCCGACGAACGTTCGTTGGCTAGGTTTCGGCCGATGGCCAGGACCTCCCGTGACGATGTGATCGGCGCCGCCGGACGGCTCTTCGCCGAGCGCGGGTTCCATGGCACCTCCATGCGCGACCTCGGCGACGAGTTGGGCTTGCTGGGGTCGTCCCTGTACTCCCACGTCAGCGGCAAGGAGGAGCTGCTCGTCGAGGTCATCGCCCGCGGCGACGCGTTCTTCGCCGCCGCCGCGAACGCCGCCCTCGCCGCGTCGGGGACGCCCACGGAGCGCCTCCGGCGGCTCATCGCCGGGCACGTCGACGTCCTCGTCGACCACGCTGCCGAGGCCCGCACGTTCCTCGACGAGGCCCGCTTCCTCGACTCCCGGGAACGGGGCCGGGCCGTGGCGATGCGGGATGCCTACGAGGCCCGGTGGCGGGGGGTCATCGCCGAGGGGGTCGCGTCCGGGGAGTTCCGCCAGGACCTCGACCCGCGGCTGGGGTCGATCCTCGTGCTGTCGACGCTCAACGCGCTCATCCGCTGGTACGACCCCGAAGGCTCGCTGTCGCGGGCGGAGATCGTCGACGAGTTGGCAGCGTTCTGCCTGGGCGGCCTGCGCTGACCGGCGCGGGTAGCGTCGATCCGTCGTCCACCGGAGGTCCCATGCCCACGCTCGAGCCGTTCTGCACGATCACCGCCGAGATGGCGCCGACCATGCTCGGCGCCATGCCTGATGGGTTCCGCATCGACTTCCCCTTCAGCGGCACCGCCACCGGCCCCCACTGGGAGGGGGAGCTCCCCGTCGTCGGCACCGACCACGGCCGGGTCCGCAAGGACGGCACGGTCGTCTTGGACATCACCGCCCGCATCGGGGAGGGTGCCGACAGCGTGTTCTACACCGCGACCGGGCTGGCCCTCCCGACCGAGACCCGGGGGGACGCCGACCCCCACGAGCTCCTCATGTTCGAGACCGCCAACGACGACCTCGCCTTCCTCAACCGGTCCATCGGCGTCGCCTTCGGCGAGTCCCGAGGCACGACGCTCACCCTCGAGGTGTACCTGGCGAAGAAGTAGCGACGGCTCCCGCCGTGGCAGGACATCGGTACTCGAGTACTCCAGTACTCCAGATGTCTGACGAACTGAGCTACTGAAGTACCGAAGTACCGCCTCGGCGTCAGCCCAGCGACTTGAAATCCGGCTTGCGCTTGGACAGGAAGGCGTCCACCGCCTCCAGGTGCTCGGGGCGGAGGCCCATCTCGCCCTGAACCCGCATCTCCTCGGCCAGGACGTCACCCACCGGGTGACTCGAGCCGTACAGCAGGAGCCGGCGGGTGGCCACGTAGGCGGCCGTCGGCCCCTCGGCCAGCTCCGCCGCCCAGGCCACGGCCTCGTCGACCACCGCCTCGTCGGTTGCCGCCCGATGGGCGAGACCGATCGCCACCGCCTCCTCGGCCGGCACCCGCCGACCCGTGTAGGCGAGCTCCATGGCCCGCGACAACCCCACCAGCCGGGGCAGCGACCAGGGCGTTCCGGAGTCAGGGATGACGGCGACGTTGATGAACGCCGACATGAAGAAGGCCGAATCGGCGACGACCCGGAGGTCGCAGGCCAGGGCGATGCCCATCCCGGCGCCGGCTGCCGCCCCGTTCACGGCGGCGATGGTGGGCACCTCGGCGGCGTGCAGGCCCTCGATGAGGGGGTTGAAGACGTCGCGAATGGTGGCGGCGAGGTCGGGCGCCCCCCGGTCGTACTCCTCCTTGAGCCCGGCGAGGTCCACCCCGGAGCTGAAGGCCCGCCCCGCTCCGGTCAGCACCAACGCCCGGGCCTCCTGCCCCGCCCGGTCGAGGTCGGTGAGCACCGACTGGCTCGTCTCGAGGTCGATGGCGTTGAACGAGCCCGGTCGGTCGATGGTGACGACGGCGACGTCGCCGCGAAGTTCGTAGGTCGTCGGCATGGGGCGAAGCTAGGCGAGGCTCCGCCTCCCGGTACCGAGCGCCGAGATGCCCGCACGAATCCGGGGGCGGCCCTGGTCTGGGCCGCCCCCGGGGGTGGGTCTCACTGGGCTGGGAGGGAGGAGGAATGTGAGACGCCCTGTGCAACCCGACCGGGCCGACACTTGTTCCCATCCCGACCTCTCGGTACTCGGTGCTGGGAGAGCCATAGGCTGTGCCCCATGCACCCGGTTCTCGAGCGTGAATGGCCAGTGGCCGCCGCCCATCGTGGTTCGCGCCTGCTCTGGCCCGAGAACACGATGCCGGCCTTCCAGGGGGCCCACGACCTCGGCGTCCGGGTCTTCGAGACCGACCTCCACGCCACCTCGGACGGGATCCTCGTCACGTTCCACGACCCGACCCTCGACCGGACCACCGACGCCACGGGCCCGATCGCCGCCCGGTCGGTCGCCGAGCTGGTCGACGTCGACGCCGGCTACCACTTCGAGGTCGACGGCGATCGACCCCATCGCGCCCGCGGCGTCGGCATCCCCACGCTCGAGGAGGTCGCCACCACCTTCCCCGACACGGCCTTCGTCCTCGACATGAAGGCACCCGGCATCGAGGCGCTGCTCGCCGAAACGATCGAGCGACTCGACCTGTGGGACCGGGTCATCGTCGGGTCCTTCCGCGACGCCCGGCTCCGGCGGCTGCGCCGACTCACGGGCGGTCGAGTCGCCACCTCGTCGGGGCCGGTCGAGACACTCGCCGTACGGACCAGGTCGTGGCTGCGTCGGATGGCCCACAGCCCGGCCGACGTCTTCCAGGTGCCGGTGCGGGCCGGGGTCACCGTGGTCGACGAGCGCTTCGTCGATGCCGCCCACCGGGCCGGCAAGCACGTGCACGTCTGGACGATCAACGACGAGGACGAGATGCGCCGGCTGCTCGACCTCGGCGTGGACGGGCTCGTGACCGACCGTCCCGATCTCCTCAAGGGCGTGCTCGGCCGGTGACCGCCGATTCGGCGAGTCCCGAAGGGCTCGGTACCGTCGCGCCGATGGCCGAAGCGACGTCGTCGGTGTTGCGGGCATTGGCCCATCCCACCCGTCGGGAGATGGTTCGCCTCCTCCGGGCGGGCGATCTGACCGCCGGCGAGCTCGCCACCCCGTTCGACGGCGCCCCCTCCACCCTGTCGGAGCACATCGCCGTGTTGCGGCGGGCCGGGCTCATCCACGGCTCGCGGCGGGGCTCGACCATCACGTACGCCCTCGACGTCCCGGTGCTGGAGGAGACGCTGCGGGCGACGATCGACCTCTTCGACCTCGGGGAGCGCCATGAGCACTCGTGAACCCTTCCTGGCCGGCGCCACTCGATGGGTGCTGCTCGCCATCACGGCTGCCTCGGCGCTCGTGGCGGCGTGGGGGATCGCCCGGGTGCCGGCCGGTCATCCCATCCCCATCCACTGGAACGCGGCGGGCGAGGCCGACGGGTTCGGCTCCCGGTGGTGGCTCCTCACCGGACCGGGGATGGTGTTGCTCACGACCGGCCTCGCCGTGCTCGTCGCCCGCGTCGAGCCCCGGCAGGCAAACATCGCCGCCAGCTATGGGCCGCTGCGGGCCTTCGCCGTCGTCATGGCGGGGTTCGGCTTCCTGCTGACGCTCGCGATGGCCCTCTCGGCGGCGGGCAACCCCATCGACGTCGGTGCGTGGATCTCGGTGGGGGTGGGCCTGCTCATCGCCGCGATCGGGACCCTGCTCGGCAGGATCCGTTCCAACTACATGTTCGGTGTCCGAACGCCGTGGACGCTCGCCTCCGACCTGTCGTGGCAACGCACCCACCGCATCATCGGGTTCATGTGGGTCGTCGTCGGGCTCGCCACCGCCGCCCTCGGCCTGGCCGGGCTCCCCGAGGCATCGATCTGGGTGTTGCTGGGCGGATTGATGCTCTCGCTGGTGGTGGCGTTCTGGTACTCGTACGTGGTCTGGCGGGACGACCCCGACAAGGAGCCCACCGGCCGGTGATCGAGCGGCGCCGCGTCGCGGTCTACCTGCTGGTGACCTTCGGCTTCACCTGGTCGCTCCACGGCGTGGTCTGGGCGACCGGAGGCTTGGAGGGCGCCGAGATCGGGCCCGGGCTGCCGGTGTCGCTGCCGATCATCCTCGTGTCCATGTTCGGGCCGGCGTTCGGACACCTGGCCGCCCGGGTCGTGACCCGTGAGGGGTGGGACGACCTCCGGCTGGGGTTCCGGGGTCCCGTGCGGGCCTGGGTGGTCGCCTGGCCCGGTTTGGCGGCAGCCGCGTTCGTCGGCGCGCTCGCCTACTTCGCCGTGTTCCCCGATGCCTTCGACCCGTCGTTCCCGGTGCTCGTCGACCAGCTGGCGGCGATCGGCGACGAGGTGCCGCTGGATGTCACGGCCGTCGCCATCGCCCAGATCGCCTCGGCCCTGGTGCTGGCCCCGTTCATCAACGCCGTGCCGGCCTTCGGGGAGGAGTTCGGCTGGCGTGGCTACCTGCAGTGGAAGCTCCGTCCCCTCGGCTGGCGGCCGATGGTGCTGTGGACGGGCCTCATCTGGGGCGTGTGGCACTGGCCGCTGATCGCTCTCGGCTACAACTACGGCACCGGCTACCCGGGTGCTCCCTGGACCGGGATGGCGGCCTTCCTCGTCTTCGCGACCGCCGTCGGGGCGGTGCTCGCCTGGGTCACCGAGGCCACCGGCAGCGTGTTCCCGGCCTCGCTCGGGCACGGGGTCGTCAACGCCGTCGCCGGCGTCGGCGTCCTCGCCGTCGCCACTGGCACCGACACCCCGCTCCTCGGCCCGACCTCGGTCGGGTTGCTCGGCGTGGTCGGCTTCGTGGCCCTGGCGTGGCTCGTCGCCCGGCGGCCGCCCGAGCCTGCCGAGCCGGTCGCCTCGGCGGGCAGTCCCTAGCGTGTCCCCGTGAAGGATCTGGCCGCCCTCGCCGAGGTGCTCGCGGGTCGCCTCGGGCCGGGTGCCGTGGTCACCGGTGCCGATGCCGCCGGGCGCCTGGTGGGATGGGCCCAGCCCGTCCCGCTCGGTACCTCGTTGCTCGTGCGTCCGGCGACGACGGAGGAGGTGCTGGCCACCGTCATCGCCTGCCGGGAGGCCGGCGTCGGCGTCGTCCCGCTCGGAGGCGGCACCGGCCTCGTCGGTGGGGCCGTGGGTGGGCCCGACGTGGTTGCCCTGAGCCTCGAACGCCTGGACCGGGTGCTCGAGGTCGATGCCGACGACCGGGTGCTCATCGCCGAGGCCGGCGTCACGCTCGAGACCGCCCAGCGGGCGGCGGCCGCCGAGGGCCTCGACCTGGGCCTCGACCTCGGCGCCCGCTCGACGGCCCAGCTCGGGGGGCTCGTCGCCACCAACGCCGGTGGCAACGGCGTGATCCGACACGGCATGACCCGCCACCGGGTGCTCGGCCTCGAAGTCGTCCTCGCCGACGGCACCGTGCTGGCGGGTCTCCGACGGATCGTCAAGGACAACACGGGCTATGACCTCGCCGGTCTCTTCTGTGGCTCGGAAGGGACGCTCGGGGTCGTGACGGCCGTGGCGTTGCGGTGCTCGCCGACGCCGGCCGGACGGGTCACCGCCCTGGTGGCGGTGCCCGGATTCGACGAAACCGTCTCACTGCTGCGATCGCTGCAGGCCCGCACGGCCGGCGCCGTGGCGGCCTTCGAGGTCATGTGGCGATCGTTCTACGAGCTCGTGGCGGTCGAATCGGGTCACCACCAACCCCCATTGCCGGCCGACCACCCCCTGTACGTCCTCACCGAGGTCGAGGTCGGGGAGCCCGCCGGTGCCACCGAGTGGTTCGCCGGGCTGGTGGCCGAGTTGGCCGCCGAGGGCGCGGTGGCCGACGCCGTCGTGGCCCACACCGCCGGCGACCGGGCAGCCCTCTGGGCGATCCGCGACGACATCCCGGCACTGGTGGATGCGCTGGGTGGCCGGCTCGCCTACGACGTCAGCCTCCCCATCGCCGCCATGCCCGGCTACCTGGAGCAGCTGGGGGACGCCCTCGCCGCACGCCATCGGGGATCCCGGCTCGTCGTCTTCGGCCACCTGGGCGATGGGAACCTCCACGTGACGATCGGTGGCCCCCCCGAGGACGCCGCCGCCGACATCGACCGACTCGTCTACGAGCCGCTCGCCGAGCTGGGTGGGTCCATCTCGGCCGAGCACGGGATCGGACGCCACAAGCGCCCACACCTGGCCCGCAGCCGCAGCCCCGAGGAGATCGCCACGATGCGGGCCATCAAGCAGGCCCTCGACCCGACCGGCATCCTCAACCCCGGCGCCCTGTTCGAGTAGCCCCCTCCTCGTACCGTCGTACCGTCGTACCGCGGTACCCTGCCGCCCCATGCGTCCGCGCGTCTTCTCCGGCATGCAGCCCACCGGCACCATCCACCTCGGCAACCTGCTCGGGGCCTTCTCCAACTGGGTGGCCATGCAGGAGGAGTACGACTGCATCTACTGCGTCGTCGACCTCCATGCGATCACGTCGCCCTTCGATCCCGAGGAGATGCGGTCGGCCAGGACCGACCTCGCGAAGGCCTTCCTCGCCGTCGGCGTCGACCCCGATCGCAGCCTCGTCTACCGGCAGGCCGACGTGCCCGAGCACGTCGAGCTCATGTGGCTGCTCGGCGTCGACGTGACGATGGGCCCGCTCAGCCGCATGACCCAATACAAGGAGAAGTCGGAGAAGTCGGGGGAGCGGTTCGGTCTGTTCGCCTACCCGCTGTTGCAGGCCGCCGACATCCTCATCCACAAGGTGGACGCCGTCCCGGTGGGCGACGACCAGACCCAGCACCTCGAGTTGACCCGGGACATCGCCGAGCGGTTCAACAATCGCTACGGGGCCGTGTTCCCGGTGCCGGAGCGCATCACCCCGCCGACCGGGGCCCGGGTGGCCTCGCTGGCCGACCCGACCTCGAAGATGTCGAAGTCGGACACGAACCCCCACGCCACCGTGGGCGTGTTCGACGACCCGGACGCGATCATGGCGAAGTTCAAGCGGGCGGTCACCGACTCGGGCACCGAGGTCCGCTACGACTGGGAGGAGAAGCCGGGGATCTCCAACCTCCTGGAGATCCAGTCGTTCTTCACGGGCCGGACGATCGACGACTTGGTCGCCGAGTACGGCGACACCCTGTACGGCCACTACAAGGTGGCAGTGGGTGAGGCGGTGGTCGAGGGCCTCCGTCCCATCCGGGAGCGCTACGACGCCCTCGACGACCGGGACGTCGAGGCGTTGCTGGTCGACCACGCGGCCCGGGCCCGTGAAATGGGTGGTGCCACCTTGGCCGAGGTCAAGGCGGCGATGGGGCTGGCCTGATCAGACCTCGGCGAGCCCCACCAGCACGGCGAGCACCTGCATCGAGTTGTAGGTGGCGTGGGCGAAGAAGGCCCGACCGATCCGGCCGCCATCCCGCTCGACGAGCCAGCCGAGCATGATCGACAGGGCGAAGATCAGGGCGATGAGGATGAACACCGTCACCCCGGGGCCGGCCTGGATATGGAGGGGGGCGAAGACCAGCGAGGTGATGAGGATCGCCGTGATCGGCGCGAAGCGCCGGCGGAGCGAGCCCTGCAGGACGGCCCGGTAGGTGAGCTCCTCGGCCAGCGGGCCGAACACCCCGATGGCCAGGACGGCACCGATCGCGAACCACGGGTTGTCCATTCCCCCGAGCGCCGCCCCGGCGCCCCCGCTCGGGGCCTCGAGGTCGAGGGTCTCCACCAGGAGGCCCACCCCGAGCAGCGGTACGAGGAATCCGAGGCCCCAGAGGATGCCGCTGGCGTCGGAGCCCGTGATGGGCAGGCCGAAGTCCTCGATACTCGCCCGGCGGATGGCCTTGACGACTGCCAGCCCGGCGAACGTGCCGAGGAGCTGGAAGACCAGCGAGATGCCGATCAACATCGGGTCGCTCAGCAGGCCCTCGGTCGTGAGCTCGTCGGGTGGCGAGACGATGAGCGCCACCACGGAGCCGACCGCCGCCGCCCCGAAGGTCAGCGCCATGACGATGACGAAGTCCCAGATGCGGAACGGGGACTCGGTGGGGCGCTCGAGGGGCTGACGGGTCATGGTGGCAGGCCAGGCGGGGAGGTGACCGCTGGTACGGTAGCGGCCTCCCCGACCCGTACCGGAGGCACCCACCGTGAGCACGAGCGCCGTCGCCCAACCGAGTCACGGTCAGGCGTCGTCGGTCGGCGAGGTCGAGACGGTGCTGGTCGTCGACCTCGGTGCCCAGTACGCCCGTCTCATCGCCCGTCGGGTCCGCGAGGCCGACGTCTTCAGCGAGATCGTCCCTCGCACGATCACCCCAGAGGAGGTGGCGGCTGCCGCCCCGGTGGGGATCATCCTGTCCGGCGGCCCCGACTCGGTGAACGCCCCCGATGCGGTCGAGATCGATCCCGGCATCCTCCAACTAGGGATCCCGGTGCTCGGCATCTGTTACGGGCACCAGCTCCTCGCCGCCCACCTCGGCGGCGAGGTGGCCGCGACGGGGACGGGGGAGTACGGGCGGACCGACCTGACCCTGGGTGGTCACTCGATCCTGCTCGACGGGCTACCGGCCCATCAGACCGTGTGGATGAGCCATCTCGACTCGGTCACCTCGCTGCCGCCGGGATTCCGGTCCGTCGCCTCGACCCCGGGGGCCCCCGTGGCGGCGATGGAGGCTCCCGAGCGGGGCTTCTTCGGCGTCCAGTTCCATCCCGAGGTCGTGCACACCCCCCACGGAGCCGAGGTCATCCGGCGGTTCGTCCACCAGGTCTGCGGGGCGGCCGGCGACTGGGATCGGGCCTCGATCGTCGAGCAGTCCGTGGCCGCGATCCGGGCCGAGGTCGGGGACGAGAAGGTCATCTGCGGACTGTCGGGCGGCGTCGACAGCTCGGTCGCCGCGGCCCTCGTCCATCGGGCGGTCGGTGACCAGCTGACGTGCATCTTCGTGGACCACGGCCTGCTCCGACAGGGCGAGGCCGAACAGGTCGTCCGCACGTTCCGGGACACCTTCGACATCCATCTCGTCCACGTCGAGGCCGCCGACCGGTTCCTGGCCCGGCTCGAGGGGATCACCGATCCCGAGGACAAGCGGAAGGCGATCGGTGAGGAGTTCATCCGGGTCTTCGAGGAGGAGGCCGGCCGTCATGCCGACGCCCGGTTCCTCGTCCAGGGCACCTTGTATCCCGACGTGATCGAGTCGGGGGGAGCGGGCGGCGACACCGCCGTCATCAAGTCCCACCACAACGTCGGGGGCCTGCCCGACGACATGGTCCTGGAGTTGGTGGAGCCGCTGCGCGACCTGTTCAAGGACGAGGTGCGGGCGGTGGGCGCCGAGCTCGGGCTGCCGGACGAGATCGTCTGGCGCCAGCCGTTCCCCGGCCCCGGTTTGGCGGTTCGCATCATCGGTGAGGTCACGGCCGAGCGCCTGGCGATCCTCCGGCGTGCCGACGCCATCGTCCGCGAGGAGCTGCGCATCGCCGGCCTCGAGCGGGACATCTGGCAGGCCTTCGGGGTGCTGCCGGCCATCCGCTCGGTGGGCGTGCAGGGCGACTTCCGCACCTACGCCTACCCACTGATCGTCCGGGCGGTGACCAGTGAGGACGCCATGACCGCCGACTGGGCGCGGTTGCCCTACGAGGTCCTCGAGCGCATCTCGTCCCGGGTCATCAACGAGGTCGAGGGCATCAACCGGGTGGCCTACGACATCTCCTCCAAGCCGCCCGCCACGATCGAGTGGGAGTAGCGCTCCGGGCTGCGCCCGGCGAGTGCCGAGTTTCGAGTACCGAGTACCGAGACCGGCACTGCTTCAGACCGGTGCGTCGCCTCCCGATACCTCTCCCGTAGGACCCTGGGAGTGCCCCGTGGAGTGGTCGAACGACCCCGAACTCGTGAAGATCTTCGTCGCCGAGACGGCCGAGCGCTCGGCGCGGCTCGTCAACGCCCCGTCGACCATGGCCGGGGCCGGTGACGATCCCCGCATCGCCCGCACCGCGGCTCGCGACGCCCACACCTTGAAGGGCAACTTCGCGATGCTCAGCTACGAGCTCCTGTCCGGGGCGGCCGCCGCGCTCGAGGACGCGTGGTCCCGGATCGCCGAGGGCGCCCACGAGCTCGGTCCCGCCTACGGAGCCAGCCTGTCGGCCCTCGCCGCGGCCCTCATGCCGGCGCTCGAGCACGGGGAGGCGGCCCTGGGGCCCGCCTGCCGAGCCGTGTGCCGGCCACTTGGGCGGGAGTGCCCGTTCGCCGATGACCGCGACCAACCCCGCAACGACACCTTCTATGGGCTCGCCCACGACCGCCCCGAACTCGACGGTCTGCTGACCCGGACCCGCGGCCTGGTGCTCGGGGACGCCGTTCGGGTGGATGCCGGACGGCTGTACGAGGTGATCAACCGGGCGGTGGAGGTGCGCCTCGACGTCGACGCCCTCGTCGAAGCCCTTCGTCAGGAGGTCGGGGAGGGGGAGTGGTCCGAGGCGGCCGAGGCCCTCCGGGTGGCGCTCGCCAAGCTGCAGGGCGAGGCGGCGTCGTTGGCCACCGCCCCGCTGTCGGAGATCACCGTCACCCTCGGCCAACTCGTCCGCTACATCGCCAACCGGACCGGCAAGCAGGTGCGGGTCGACGTCGTCGGCGACGAGATCGAGGTCGATCGCCAGTTGCTCGACGTGCTCCGGGAGCCGTTGCGTCACCTCGTGGTCAACGCCGTCGACCACGGTTGCGAGCGGCCCGCCGAGCGGGCGGCGCTGGGCAAGCCGGTGGTGGCGGAGATCCGATTGCGGTTCTCGACCGACGGCTCGACGCTGCGGATCAGCGTGTCCGACGATGGCCGCGGGGTCGAGTGGGATGAGGTGGAGGCCGCGGCCGAGGCTGCGGGCCTCCTCGACGGCGGCATCGTCACCCGGACCGACCTCGAACAACTGCTCCTCACCCATGGCCTGTCGACGGGCGGGTCGGGAGACGGCTTCTCGGGTGACGGGGACGGGCTCGCCCTGGTGGCCCGGGTCGTCGACCAGGTCCACGGCGGGCTGCGGATCGACTCGCTCCCTGGGTCGGGCACGAGCGTGTCGATCTCGGTCCCCTCCTCACTCGCCCTCCAGGACGTGTTGTTGGTGCGCTGCGCCGGCATGCGTTGGGGCGTTCCGAAGGCGGCGGTCGTCGAGGTGATCGAGTTCCAGCCATCCGAGCTCGTCGTCGACGGCTTCGACATCGGGTACCGCCACGGCGGCGCCAGCGTGCCATTCGTGGCGCTGTCCCAGCTCCTCGGACGCAGCGGGGACGAGCCCACCCGTGAGGTGGTCGTGCTCAGCACCCGGGCCGGGCTGGTCGGGCTCGGGGTCCCCGCCGTGCTCAGCAACCGGCCGGTGGCCGTCAAGCGTCTGGGCGGCGTGCTCGCCGGCAACGAGTTCCTGGCCGGGGCGGCCCTCCTCGGCGGTGGCGACATGGTCGTGGTGGTGGAGCCGAATGGCATCGAGATGGCCGGGGTGGCGGCGGTCGACCGTCCCCTCATTGCGGTCGTCGACGACTCCCGGGCCGTCCGCCAGTTGCTCGCCGCCACGCTCGCCTCCGGGGGCTTCGAGGTCGAGACCGTGGGCGACCGGTCGGCGCTGTTCGACCTGCTCGCCGCCCGGGACGTCGACCTCGTGGTGGTCGACTTCCACCTCGACGACGACGATGGCATCAGCCTCGCCGCCGCGCTGGTGGATCGATACCCCGAACTGCCCGTGGTGATGCTCTCGGGCGTCGCCGGTGACGACGAGGAGGCGGCGGCCCGCCGGCTGGGGGTCCGGGACGTGTTCCACAAGGCCGGTCTCGGCGACGGCGGGTTCCTCGAGTCGATCCGGCGGCTCGTTGGGCAGGGGGTCCCCGAGGAGGTTTCGGCGTGAGCGCCGAGGCGTTGCTCCCGTGGGTCGGGTTGGTGGCCGGCGTCGTCGTGGGCGCGGGTGGCATCCTCTGGGGCCGCTATCGCGAGCGCGCCGCCCGACTGTCGTTCGAACGCGCCGATCGCATGCGCACGGGCTTCGTGAACACCGTCTCGCACGAGCTCCGAACGCCGCTGACGTCGATCGCCGGCTTCGCGACGACCCTCCGCGAGGACTTCGACTCCCTCGATCCGGCCGAGGCCGATGAGTTCCTCGGCATCATCTGTCGTGAGGTCGACCACCTCTCCTCGCTGGTCGAGGACATCCTCGTGGTGCCCCGCCTCGAGACGGGCAAGCTCGAGCTGCATCCGAGGGTGATGGACCTGTCCGCGCTGGTCGACGAACTGGTCCCGGCGGTCTTCCCCCCGGCCCATGGCAAGGACGTCCACGTGGCGATCCCGTCGGGGGTCAAGGTGTACGCCGACCCCAAGCGGGTGGGCCAGATCGTCCGGAACCTGCTGGCCAACGCCCGGACCCACGGGGGTCCCCAGATCGCCGTCGAGGGCCAGTACCAGGGATCCCACTACCAGTTGGTGGTGTCGGACAATGGGCCCGGCGTCCCCCGCGAGCGCCGCCAGGCGATCTTCGCCGAGTTCGAGCGGGGCGGTGCCGACGTCGGTGGCATCGGCCTCGGCCTCCCGATCGCCCTCCGTCTGTCGCGCCAGATGGGCGGGGAGCTGTGGTTCGAGCCGCGCTTTCCCACCGGGTCCCGGTTCTTCGTCACCTTCCCCCTCTCACCGGGGGCCTCGCCGCTGGGCGAGCACCTGGCCGACCTCCACACCATCGCCCCCCGGACGGGCTTCAGCCTGGGCTGAGT
>JBFLKR010000108.1:0-4435 GCA_040883295.1 Acidimicrobiia bacterium | reverse complement strand
GAGTTCGTGAAGGGATTCACAATGTCGGAACGTCGGTGGCCGGTCGTCGTCGGGGCGGTGCTCATCCAGATCTGCCTCGGTGCCATCTACGCGTGGTCGGTGTTCACCCCCGCCCTCCGGGACGCCGGGTGGACCAACGTCCAGACGCAGATCGTCTTCTCGGTGGGCCTCGCCTCGTTCGCCCTCGTCATGGTGCTGGCGGGGCGCAAACTCGGGATCTGGGGACCTCGGAAGTTGTCGGTGGCCAGCGCCCTCACCCTCGGCGGCGGCTACGCGCTGGCGGCGCTCGGCGGCGGCGCCGAGTTCTGGATCGTGCTCGTGGGGGTGGGCCTCGTCGGCGGTGCCGGCATCGGCCTCGGCTACGTCGTCCCGATCGCGGTCGGCATGCGTTGGTATCCCGATCGCAAGGGCATGATCACGGGAGCCGCGGTGGCCGGGTTCGGCTTCGGCGCCCTCGGCTGGGTCAAGCTGGCGGGGGAGTGGGGCAACCTCATCGACCGCATCGGCCTCGACGGCACCTTCCTCACCTATGGCGCGCTCTTCGCCGTCCTCGTGCTGGCCGGCGCGGTCACCATGCGATTCCCGCCGGAGGGCTGGCTGCCCGCCGGGTTCACGCCCCCAACCGGGGCCGCCTCGGGCGGCGTCGAGTTCACCCCCCGGGAGATGCTGCGCACCCCGCAGTTCCACCTCATCTCCCTCACGTTCGCGGTCTCGGCGGGGGCCGGGCTCATGGCGATCGGACTCATGAAGTCCTACCCCGTCGAGGCGCTGGTGGCCAACGGGCTCACGACCGCCGAGGCGAGCGCCATCGCCGGCACCGCCATGGCGGTCTTCTTCAGCCTCGCCAACGGGATCGGCCGCCTCGCCTGGGGCGCCGCATCGGACCGGATCGGCCGCAAGCTCTCGATCATCGTCATGGCGGCCGCCCAGGGCGTGCTCATGTTCGCCTTCGTGGGGATGGCCGGCAGCGAGTACCTGCTCTACCTCGCGGCGGCGCTCATCGGCTTCAACTACGGCGGGAACTTCGCCCTGTTCCCCGCGATCACGGCCGACGAGTTCGGCAACACGGCGGTGGGTGCGAACTACCCGTGGGTCTTCCTCGCCTACGGCTTCGGCGGCATCATCTTCCCGATCCTCGGGGGTTGGCTCGGCGACCTCGGCAACTTCCCGCTCGCCTTCGCCATCTGTGGCGGGGCCTGTCTCGTCGGGGCCGTGGCGGCGTTCCTCGTGTTCCCGCCCCACCACGACGAGGCCATGCACCGCTTCACCCTCAAGCGGTTCGTCCGCAACGCCCACCTCTTCGAGGACGAGTCGACGGCCTGACCGGCCACCCGTGAACCGGGACCGCCGGCGGATCCGTACGGGGGCGTGACCGATCTACTCCTCGTCGTCCACGCCGCCGCCACCTGGGCGATGGTGGGCCTGTCGTGGACGGTGCGCGGGGTGCACTACCCGCTGTTCGTCCATGCCGCCGCCGACTTCGGCGCCTTCCACCGGGGCCACGTCACCCGGATCACCGCGGTGCTCGCCGTCCCGTGGGCGGTCGAGGGCCTGACCGCGCTGGCGCTCCCATTCGTGCTCGACGGCCCCGACCGCGTGCTGGCGGCCATCGGTCTGGCGCTGGTGGTGGTCCTCGCCGGGCTGACCTGGTTCGCGGCGGTGCCGGCCCACGCCCGGCTCGAGGACGGGTTCGACCCCGAGGTCCACCGCCGGCTGCTGGCGGTGGACGGCCTCCGGGTCGGCCTCTGGACGGTGCGGGGCCTCCTCGCCGCCGCGCTGTTGGTGTGACGGGGGCTTTCCGGCCCTCACCGGTACCATCGCAGCGCACGATTCGGAGGTGGCGATGTTGTTGGCGGGCAAGCGACTGGTGGTGACCGGGGTGCTCAACCCCGACTCCATCGCCTTCCACGCGGCACGGATCGCCCAGGAACAGGGCGCCGAGGTGGTGCTCACCGGGTTCGGCCGGGCCCTCCGGTTGACCGAGCGCTCCGCCCGCCGGCTGCCCAGTCCACCCGACGTCCTCGAACTCGACATCCTCGACCCGGCCCACATGGATGCGTTGGTGGCGGACCTGTCGGAGCGCTGGGGCGCCGTCGACGGGGCGCTCCACTCGATCGCCTTCGCCCCCGAGGACGCCCTCGGCGGCAACTTCCTCGCCACCCCGGTCGAGAGCGCCCAGACCGCCTTTACCGTCTCGGCCTTCTCCTACAAGACCCTCGCCGTCGGCCTCCGGCCGCTGCTGCAGGCGGCCGGCGGGGGAGCCCTCGTGGCGATGGACTTCGACAACTCCCGGGCCTGGCCGGGCTACGACTGGATGGGCGTCGCCAAGTCGGCGCTCCAGTCGGTCACCCGCTACCTGGCCCGCGACCTCGGCGGCGACGGGATCCGTGTCAACGCCGTGTCGGCCGGACCGCTCGCCACGGTGGCGGCGAAGTCCATCCCCGGCTTCTCCCAGTTCCAGGACATCTGGGGACAGCAGGCCCCGCTCGGGTGGGACCAGACCGACCCGGAGCCCGTCGCCCGCATGGTCTGCGTCCTGCTCAGCGACTGGGCCCCGGCGACCACCGGCGAGATCGTCCACGTCGACGGCGGGTTCCACGCCATCGCCGCCGGGGGCGCCTGACCGGTGCCGATCCGCGCCGTCGCCGATGGCATCTTCGCCGACGTCGGGTCGGGTGCCCCCACGGTGCTGGCGCTCCACGGCTGGGGTCGCAACCGCCCCGACTGGGACGGGGTCCTCGACCCCGACGACCGGGTGGCCGTCGACCTCCCCGGCTTCGGGGCCTCGCCGCCGCCGCCGGCGGCGTGGGGGGCCCACGAGTACGCCGCCGCACTGGCGCCCGTGCTGGAGGTGTTCGACGCCCCGCCGGTGGTGGTCGGCCACTCGTTCGGTGGCCGGGTCGCCGTGTGCCTGGCCGCCTCGGGGGCGGAGGTCGCCGGCCTGGTGCTGGCCGGGGTGCCGTTGATCCGCCGGACCGGGTCCGGTGGTCGCTCGCCGGCGGGCTACCGGGCGATTCGGTGGGCCCACGGACGCGGCCTCGTCGACGACGAGCGCCTCGAGGCGGCCAAACGCCGCTACGGCTCGGCCGACTACCGCGCCGCCGCCGGCGTCATGCGCGACGTCCTCGTCCGCGTCGTGAACGAGTCGTACGAGCGTGAGTTGGCCGGGATCGCCGTGCCGACCCGGCTGGTCTGGGGGGCCGACGACACCGCTGCCCCGCTCGCCGCCGCCGAGGAGGCCCTCGGGATCCTCCGGTCGTCCGGCGTCGACGCCGACCTCACCGTCGTCGCGGACGTCGGCCACGACGTCCACCGGGCCCGGCCCGAGGCCGTCGCCGCCGCCGTCGAGGCGCTCCGATGAACTGGTGGGAGATCGCCATCGCCGCCGTCGCGGCCGCGGCCGGCGCCATCCCGATGGCGCTGCGATGGTGGCGGGTCGCCCAACTGGAGCACTACCTCCCGGGATCGGTCGTGCGCTTCGCCCTCCGGTGGTGGCGGTCGTCGCCGCCCAACGTCGTGCTCGGCCTCGGGCTGGTCGGCCTCGTCCCCGCCACGATCGCGCTACCCGATGCCGGCCTCTGGTTCGCCCTGGCCGCAGCAGGCATCGCCGCCGTCTACCCGCTCGGGCTGGCGGCCCGCGCCCCGGGCTCCCCGGCATGGACCGAGCGGCTGCGCCGGGTCGCGGTCACCTCGGTGGTGCTCGCCCTCGTCGTGGGGACCGCGGTCGGCCTCCTGGCCGGTGCCGGTGCTGGGCTCGTGGTCGCCCTGGTGCTCTTCGACCTCGCCGTCGACGGGGCGTTGGCGCTGTTGGCCCCACTCGAACGGCGCCGCCAGCGGGTCTGGATCGACAAGGCCCGCGCCCGCCTGCGCCAGGTCGGTCCCCGGGTCGTCTCGATCACCGGTGCCTATGGCAAGACGACGACCAAGGAGTACGTCCGACGGGTCCTCGGCGCCGCTGCCCCGACCGTCGCCAGCCCGGCGTCGTTCAACAACGCCATGGGACTCGCCCGCACCATCAACGACCAGCTCGCCCCGGGCACCGAGTGGTTGGTGGCGGAGATGGGCACGTACGGGCCCGGTGAAGTGACCGAGCTGTGCTCGTGGATCCCGCCCGACATCGCCGCCATCGCCGCCATCGGTCCGGTCCACCTCGAGCGGTTCGGCACCCTCGAGGCGATCCTGCGCGGCGAGGCCGAGGCGGCCGAACTCAGCGACGTGGTGGTGCTGAACGTCGACGACCCGCTCCTCGCCGGGCTCGCCGACGAGTTCGTCGGGCGCGGCAAGACGGTCATCCGGGCCGGCGTGGCAGCCCCGGACCTCGACGTGGCGGTGGCGCCCGCCGACGACGGCTGGGAGGTCTCGGTGCGGGGCACGCCGGTCGGGACGGTCCCCGAGGTGCCATTCCCGACCAACCTCGCCGTGGCCGTCGGGGTGG
>JBFLKR010000107.1:0-9449 GCA_040883295.1 Acidimicrobiia bacterium | reverse complement strand
GGATGTCATCGACGACGTGCGAGCGATCGCCGAGTCGTCGACGCCCCAGGGTCTGGTCGCCGATTGCCGGCCCCTGCCCACGGTTGATCTCGACCACTTCGCCGCGGAGGACCGTCCGGCGGTGCTCGTCGTCGACCACGTGCAGGACCCCCACAACCTCGGGGCCATCGCCCGCTCGGCGCTCGCCGCGGGGATGACCGGCCTCGTGGCCCCCGCCGAGCGGGCGGCGCCGTTCTCGGCGGTGGCGTTCAAGGCAGCCGCCGGTGCCCTCGAGCGGCTCCCGGTCGCCGTCGTGCACTCGGTCGCCGACGCCCTCGCCCGCCTGTCGGATCGGGGTCTGTGGGTCGTCGGTCTCGACGCCGGTTCCGGCACCTCTCTCTTCGGTCTCGACCTGCTGACCGAGCCGGTCGCCGTGGTGGTGGGTGCCGAGGGCAGCGGCCTCGGTCGCCTCGTCGGGGACCGGTGTGACGTCGTCGTCGGGATCCCGATGGCCGGTCCGACCGAGAGCCTCAACGCGTCCGTCGCCGCCGCCCTCGCCGCCTTCGAGGTCCAGCGGGTCCGTCGGCCCGGGGGATAGGAACCGGGTCGGCGGTACACTCGGGGCTGCATCCCCCGCCCAGGAGTGGTCCTTGTCGAAACAGGAAGACGTCATCCGCGTGCAGGGCGTCGTCCGGGAGAACCTCCCGAACGCGACGTTCCGCGTCGAGGTCGACGGCGGGCTCGAGGTCCTCGCCCGTGCGGCCGGCAAGATGCGTCGCGGACGGCCGATCCGGATCCTCCCCGGCGATCGTGTCGATCTCGAGCTGAGTGCCTACGACCCCACCCGGGGTCGGATCGTCTGGCGCTACAAGTAGCCGCCCGGTCCCGATCGGTAGCCTGCCGGGACGACCCCGGGAGGCCCATTGAACATCACGGACCTGGCGCTCTGGCTCCACATCGTCGCCGCATCGGCGTGGCTCGGTGGCAACCTCGTCCAGTTGATGATGCCGGGACTGCTCGCCTCGGGCGGGCCGCCGGTCATGCTCGCCTTCGGTCGGGCATCGCTCGTCCTCGGCCGGATCTTCTTCACGCCCGCCGCGATCCTCACGTTGCTGACGGGGATCTGGCTCGTGATCGACATCGGCTACTCCTGGGGAGCGACCTTCGTGTCGATCGGTTTCGCGGCGGTCATCGTGATATCGGTCGTTTCGATGGGCTTCCTCGTACCGAACGGCCGACGCATGGTCTCGGCGATGGAGTCCGGGGATGCCGGTGGTGCCCGGTCGCTCGCATCGCGGCAGACGGCCCTGGGAATCGTCAACGTCGTGGTCCTGCTGGTCACCGTCCTGGCGATGGTCGCCGCTTGGGGCGCCTGAGACGAGGATGCGGGTCGGCGCCGTCGTCCCGTACTGGCTCGGTCGACCGGCCGAAGAGGCCCTCGAGGTGGTCCGGGTCGCCGAGCGGGCATCGCTCGACGAGGTCTGGATCGGGGAGATGCTCTCGTACGACGCGTTCGCGCTCGCCGGTGCGGCCGCCGTTGCCACCTCGTCGATCCGGCTGGTGGTGGGCCCCCTCCCGGTGACCGTCCGCACCCCCGTCGGCATCGCCATGGGCGTGGCCGGTCTCCAGGCGCTGGCTGGGGCCGATCGCGTCGGGCTCGCACTCGGGGCGTCCACAGCGGCCGTCGCCGCGGGCTGGCATGGCCGGGAGTGGGACCGGCTCCCGGGACGGATGGCAGCCACCCTCGACGTCGTGCGGTCGGTGCTCGCGGGCGAGCGCACCGACCATCGCGGCCTCGCCCCCAGCCATGGGTTCCGACTCGGTATCCCGGCGGCGGTTCCCGAGATCGGCGTGGCGGCGTTCGGGCCCCGGATGCGGGCGGTGGCGGCCGAGGCGGGAGACCGACTGGTGCTCAACATCGTGACACCGGACGCCGTCGCCGACCTCGTCGGCGACCTCCCCACCACCGTCTGGGTCACGGCCGGCCTCGAGCCCTCGGCCGAGGCGATGGCCGGCCTTCGCCGCCAATTGGCGCTGTACCTCGCGGCTCCGGGGTACGGGGAGATGTTGGCCCGAGCGGGTTTCGGGGACCTCGTGGACGAGGCGCGGTCGGGCGCCCCGGTCTCCGAGCTCGCCCGGCGCATGCCCGCCGACCTGCCGATGGTGGTCGGCGCGATCGGATCGGCAGCCGACGTACGAGCCGCGCTGGAGCGCTACGAGGCCGCCGGGGCGGAGACCGTCGCCCTCGTGCCGATGACCTGGGACGACCCGGCAGGGGAGCGGCTCTTCGCCGCCGTCTAGCCGAGGTCGAGCCCCTTGGCCCGAATGGGGTGGGCGAAGGTCGGCTCGGGGCGGCCGGCGAGCAGCGGGAGGTCGGCGAGGGCCTCGCCCGCATCGGCGGCGTGGACGTCGAAGGCTTCCCGGGAGGCGTCCAGCTCGTGGAAGTGGACGAGGTCGTCGCGGCGACCGGGGGCGGCCCGGAGGGTGGCGAAGACGGCAAGCATGCGGCGACGCCACCGGGGCGGCGTCGTGGTCGGGCAGGACGCTACCGACAGGCCTTCACGAGGGTGTGGTACGGATTGAGCTCGTTGCCCTTCTGGCCCCGGTGGATCTCGAAGTGCAGGTGCGGAGGGGTGGTGATGGCGTTGCCGGTGTTGCCGACCTTGCCGATCTCCTGGCCGGCAACGACCCGGCCGGTGACGGTCGCCTCGCTGAGGTGGGTGCCGAAGTACCAGTTGCCGTCGTCGCCCTGGAGGGTGAACTGGATCCCGGCGATCTGCCCGGTCTGGATCGTCACGATCCCGGGCACCGGGGCGAGGATCGGGGTCCCGGTCGGGGCGAACAGGTCGGTGCCCTCATGGAGCCGTCCGCCTGGACGCGGGGCTCCCCAGGTGTCGCCGAACGGTGCGTCGGGGACGGGGCAGACCCAGCCGTCACCGAGCGGGATGGTGAGGACCTGGCCGACCCGCAGGAGGTTGGGGTTCGAGAGCTGGTTCGCCTCGACGATGTCCGAGATGCCGACGCCGTAGCGGCCGGCGATCTTGGCGATCGTGTCCCCGCCTACGACGGTGTAGGCCTCGGCGGCGGGTTCGCCCGCGCCGGGGGCGATCCACACCTCGTCGCTGAGCCTCGGTGGCGGTGCCGGGGTCGAGCCACCACTGCCGCTGCCCGAGACCAGCAGCTGTGCCCCGGGGAAGATGAGGTTGGGATTGGAGATCCCGTTGGCCTCGGCGAGCGCGGACACCGAGATCCCGAAGCGGGCGGCGATGCGCCCGAGGGTGTCGCCCCGTTGCACGACGTAGGTGGACGTACCGGCCACGTCCGGGCCGCCGGCGCCTCCGTCACCACCGCCGGAACTGGTGGCGGGCTCGCCACCGGGCACCGTGAGCACGGCCCCGACCCGGATGAGGTCGGGGTTCGAGATGTCGTTGGCCTCGGCGAGGGCGGCGATCGTCACGCCGAGTCGGGCGGCGATCTTGCTCAGCGAGTCGCCCCGTTGCACCAGATAGGTGGCGGAGGACGGCGGCGGCGCTGGGTCGCCGGCGGAGTCGCCCCCGTCGAGGCCGGGGATGACCAGCACCTGCCCGACGCGGATGAGGTCGGGGTTCGAGATACCGTTGGCCTCGACGAGGACTCGGATGGTCACGCCGTTTGCGTCGGCGATCTCCCGGAGGGTGTCGCCCCGCTGGACGGTGTAGTCGAACGACGCCGCGGCAATGGCGCAGAGCACCAGGGCGACCGCGACGACTCGTTTGGCGGTGGGCACGACAAGCTCTCCTGACGGCCCCGATCTCACTCCGCCCGCCGCCGGGCATGCAAGCGGACGGTCAACCCGGCGTCAACCCCCGGCGGCCGTCGGTGGCGGCCCGCAGCTGGCCGCACGCCGCATCGATCGACCGGCCGCGGATGACCCGGACGGTGGCATTGACCCCGGCCGATCGCAGGCGCTGGGCGAAGGCCGACACCCGGTCGTCGGGCGACGGGCGGTCGTCGGTGAGCGGTGTCGGGTTCATCGGGATCAGGTTGACGTGGGCGCCGAGGCGGAGGGCGATCGGCGCGAGCCGGTCGGCCTGGGCGTCGGTGTCGTTGACGCCGTCGATGAGCGTCCACTCGATCGAGACCCGGCGTCCCGTCCGGTCGAAGAACGTCTGGGCCGCCGCCTCCACCTCGGCGAGCGGGTACCGGTCGTTGAGTGGCACCAGCCGGCTGCGGAGTTCGTCGTCGGCCGCATGCAGGCTCACCGCCAGGCCCACCTGCCACGGCTCTTCGGCCAATCGCCGCATCCCGGGCACCACGCCGACCGTCGAGACCGTGATCCTCCGGGCGCCGAGTCCCCGCACCTCGATGAGCCGCCGGAGTGACTCCCGGACCCGGTCGTAGTTCGCCAGCGGCTCGCCCATGCCCATGTACACGATGTTCGTGACCCGGTCGGGTGCCCCTGCCATCGGCCGCTCCCGCAGGCTCGCCTCCGCCCACTGGACCTGGGCGACGATCTCGCCTGCCTGCAGGTTGCGCTCGAAGCCGAACTGGCCCGTCGCGCAGAAGGTGCACCCGAGGGCGCAGCCGGCCTGGGACGAGATGCACAGTGTCGTGCGGCCCGGGTAACCCATGAGAACCGCCTCGATGGCGGGCCCGTCGGGGAGCCGGAAGAGCCACTTGCGGGTTGCGCCGGCGTCGGCCTCCTGCTCGGTCTCGACCGTGAAGGGCCACAGCGACCCCTCCAGTCGATCACGGAGGGGACCGGGGAGGTTGACCATCCCCGAAGGCGACGTGACGGGCCGGCGGTAGAGCCAATCCCGCAGCTGGTCGACCCGATAGGCGGGTTCGTCGGGGAGCCACTCGCCCAGTCGCTCGGGGTCGACGAGGTAGGGCCCCGTCTCGGTGGTCGGCGCCAAGTCCATTCAGCGGGGGGCGGCGTCGATCCAGGTCGCCGCCCGCTCCTCGCTCACCCCGGCGGCGGCGGCGACGGTGGCGGGGTCGGCGGCGGCGAGGTCGCCGGCTGAGTCGATGCCGGCGTCGGAGAGGCGCTCGGCGTAGACCGGCCCGATGCCGGGGATGTCGGTGAGCTCGGCTGGCGGGGGCGCGGCGGTCGGGTCGTGGGGGGCGACCCGGAACGACACCGGCTCGACGTTCTTGGGCAGTCCGATGGTCACGAAGCGATCGCGGACCAACCAGAGCACGGCGATGACGCCGGCGATCGCCAGCAACCCGCGCATCAAACTCGCCATTCGTGCTCCTCGGCCGTGACCCGGGGGGCCCGGGAGCGCGGAGAGTAGGTTCCGCCGCCGCAGGTCCGCAAGGGGCCGCCCCGGGGGCGGCCCACCCCCGGCGGTGGGGATGCTCGTCGACTTCTACCTACCGGCCGACGCTGGCGTGGTCGGCGCCCCCGGCCACGCCCGACGAGCGGCCACTGCCGGCTTCGACGGCTTCTTCTCCGCCGACACCGGTCACGAGCCGTTCCTGCCGATCGCCGCTGCGGCCCAACACGCCCCCGGGCTGGATTTCGGGACCGCGATCGCGGTCGCCTTCCCCCGGTCCCCGATGGTGACCGCGATGACGGCCTGGGACCTCCAGGCGGCCACCGGTGGGCGTTTCCTGCTCGGCCTCGGCACCCAGGTTCGAGGCCACATCGTCCGGCGATTCTCCACCGAGTGGTCCTCGCCGGGCCCGCGGCTACGCGAGTACGTCCAGGCGTTGCGCGCCATCTGGACCTCCTTCCAGGAGGGGGCACCGCTCCGGTTCGGCGGCGACTTCTACAACTTCTCGCTCATGACGCCCTTCTTCGATCCCGGGCCGATCGACCACTCCTTCCCCAAGGTGTTCATCTCGGCCGTGGGCCCGTACAACTGCCGGCTCGTGGGCGAGCTCTGCGACGGCATCCACGTGCACCCGTTCCACACGGTCGGCTACCTCCGTTCGCACGTGCTCCCGCTCATCGCCGAGGGGGCGGGGCGGGCAGGCCGGGACGTGGGCGAGGTCGAGTTGGCCTCCACCGTCATCTGCGTGACCGGTACCGACGACGAGTCGATGGAACGATCCCGGGAGGCCGCCCGCCAGCAGGTCGCCTTCTACGCCTCGACCCCGGCGTATCGAGGGGTGCTGGAGGCCGAGGGGTGGGACGTCGGGCCCCAGCTCACCGCCCTGTCGAAACGGCAGCGGTGGGACGAGATGCCCGCCCTCGTGTCCGACGAGATGCTCGAGACGGTGGCGGTGGTGGCTCCGGTCGCCGAACTCGGGGCGGCGATCCGGGCCCGCTACGAGGGACTGCTCCATCGGGTCGGCTACTACACGCTGGCCGGGGCGCTCGACGACCTCGACGAGGAGGCATGGGCGTCGCTGGTGGCCGACACCCGCGGCACAGGCTGATCCAACCCGGCGGAGGCCTCGGTCAGTCGATGAAGTCGAGGCCGCCGTCGTCCTCGAGCGCCTCGCCGAGGTGGCCCGTGTCGTTGTAGCTCGCCAACCGGGGGCCCGACAGGATCGTCATGATCCCGGCGTTGGTCGGCGGTGAGATCGGACCGGAGAAGACGTTCCCGTCGTGGCTGCTGCCGGTCGCCCATGCCGCCAGGCACAGCAGTGGCCCGCCGTGGGAGAACAGCGCGGTGACCCGGTCGGCCGCCAGCAGGTCCTCGACCACGGGCACCACCCGGGCCCGCACGTCGGCCCACCGTTCCCCACCGGGTCGGGCGACGTCGTCGCCCGACCGATAGGCCGCGAACAACTCCGGCCACCCCGCCTCGATCTCGGTTGGGAGCAGCCCGGCCCACTCCCCGTTGTGGACCTCGCGGAGCTCGGTGAAGGTCTCCACCTCGATGCCGGTGAGGCGGGCGAGCGGCGCGGCGGTCCCGGCCGCCCGCTGCAGGTCGGAGGCGACGATCCGCTCGACACCCATGGCGGCGAGCCGGTGCCCCACCAGCTCCGCCTGGCGTCGGCCGAGGGCGGAGAGCGGGACGTCGAGTTGGCCGATGAACCGCCGATCCCGGTTCCCGTCGGCCTCTCCGTGGCGGACGGCGAGGATCATCAGCGGACGCCCGCCGCGGTGGTGCGCACCCGGGGGTCGGGGGCGCCGGATCGGAGGCCGTCGCGGTCGACGGTGATCACCGAGACGGGGCCGAGGCCACCGCGGCGACCGACGACCTCGACGGTGTGGCCCCGTCGGACGAGGGCGTCGGCGTGGGTGCCGTCCTCGAGGCGCACCGTGTCGTCCCCCTGCCGATCGAGGGCGCGGAGCTCCCAGCGGGGCGCGGCCTGGGCGTCCTCGGGGTCGGCACCGTCGGCCCAGAGCCGGCGTGCCACCTGCGTGAGGATCTGGGGCTGCTGGTGGCCACCCCGGGTGCCCAGCAGGGCGGCGAGGCGGTCACCCTCGGTCCAGAGGGTGGGGAAGATCGTGTGGAGGGGTCGCTTGCCCGGCCCCAGTCGGTTCGGGTGCCCGGGCTCGAGCGTGAAGCCACCCCCGCGGTTGTGGAGGAGGAAGCCGGCGTCGCCGGCGCCGATCGTCGTGCCGAGTCCGTGGAAGTTGGATTGGCTGAGCGACACCCCCATCCCCTCGGCGTCGAGGACGCAGAGGTAAGCCGTGCCACCGGGAACCATGCCGGGCGCCGGCCAGTCCCCGGCCCGGTCGTCGTCGATCGCGGCGGCCCGGGCGGCGATGCGTCCGGGGGCGAGGAGGTCGACGGCAGGGGCGTGGCGGGGGTCGGCGACCACGTCGTTGCGCTCCCAGGCGAAGGCCCGGTAGGCCTCGATCTCTCGGTGCAGGGCGAGGGCCGGGTCGTCGGTGGGGTCGAGGCGGTCGAGGGCGGCGAGCGTCGCCAGGACGAGATAGCCCTGGGTGTTGGGCGGGATCGTCCAACCGGTCATCCCGAGGACGGCGGTGGACATCGGCTCGACCCAGTCCGGCGCGTAGCCGGCCAGGTCGTCGACGGTGATGAGGCCACCCACGGCGTCCGAGATCGCCCGGGCGGGCGACCCTGCGTAGAAGGCGGCCGCTCCGCCCTCGGCGATGGCTCGCAGGGTGGTGGCCAGCGACCGACGTGCGATCCGCCCGCCGAGCCTCGGCGCGCGCCCCCCAGGCATGAGTTCGGCGGCGATCGGCTGGCCCGCCAACTCCCGGCCCCGGCGCTCCAGGGCTCCGACGAGTTCCTCGGTGGCGACGACCCCGCCCTCGGCGTGGCGGATGGCCGGGGCGAGGCAGTCGGCGAGGGGGAGACGTCCGAGGCGTTCGGACAGCGCCTGCCAGCCGGCGACACATCCGGGGATGGTGACGGCGTGGCGGCCGAACAGGGGCATGTGGTCCTCGATGGCGGCAAGGGCGTCGGCGTCGACGCCCGAACCCGCCGTCCCCGACGCGTTCAACGCCAGCGGACGGGCTTCGCCCGGTCGATGGACGAGGGCGAAGAGGTCGCCGCCGACCCCGCAGGTCTCGGGGGCGACCACGCCCTGGACGGCGTTGGCGGCGATGGCGGCATCGACGGCGTTGCCGCCCGCGGCGAGGACGTCCATCGCCACCTGGGTGCTGTGGTGGTGGGGGGTGACGACGACGTCGCCGAACCCGCGGACGAGACCGGGCACGAGGTCAGCGTTGCAGGGTCGGGATCGTCCGGTTGAGGGCGTCGAGGACCGCCCGCACACAGGCGACCCGGCTGTCCTCGCCGACGAGGGCGCAGCCGGTGAGCATCCGCTCGGTGCCGCCGGTGACGAGCACCACCTGGGCCACGGCCACGTGCCGCCCGCCCACCGAGGGGACTTCGAGGGCGGCGAGCGCCATCGTGTGTTCGGCCTCGATCACGTCCATGATGGCGGCGAGGGCCGCCTCGCCGATGAGTCGGGCCCGCACCGCCTGGGCGGCCGAGCCCGAGGCCGTGCCGACGGCCTGTCGATGTGACCACCCGAGCGCCACCGACACCTCGGCGCGGGAGCCGTCCACCTGTTCGGTGACGTCGACGATCTCGATGCGGTCGCCGCCCACCCGGACGCCCTCGGCGACCTGGACGACACTGATGACCCGTCGGTCGATCGAGACGCCGTACCCGGCGAGGGCGAGGCTCTGTACGTCCCGGACCACCTGCTTGGGGGGCTTGGCCGCCGTGGAGATGACGTGGACCTCCTCGATGGCGCCCCGCCGGCCGACGACCCGGGCCGCCGACACCGAGGGCACCTGGCAAATCGCTTCCTCAAGCTCGGCGTATTCCACGCCGACACGATAACCACGAGACGGAGCGCAGCCGTTGATACCACGCAAAGAGGTGACACCGCGGGTCGGTGTTGGTACGGTGCCGGGCGGCGGAGTGAGGACCGGTGCCCAGGCACTGGTGTGTCGCGTGTCGTGGTGGACGACCGTGGCTGGGGCCGTGAGCGAGGAACGTATGCGTCCCCACGACCAGGTGACCCCCCGTGGTGTCCCTAGCGAGCAGCGGAGCGGAGAGGACCGTGGTGCACTCAGCGCCGCCACGGAATCCATGATCCGAGGTGAT
>JBFLKR010000106.1:0-11655 GCA_040883295.1 Acidimicrobiia bacterium | reverse complement strand
TCGTCGACGTCGGCGGTGAGTCGACCCGACCGGGTGCCGACCCGGTACCGGAGGACGAGGAGCTGCTACGGGTCATACCGGTCGTCGAGGCGCTCTCAGAGGCCGGCGTGGTGATCTCGATCGACACGTCCAAGCCGGCGGTGGCCGAGGCCGCTGTGGCGGCGGGCGCCGAGATCGTCAACGACGTCACCGGCCTGCGCGATCCGGCCATGCGGTCGGTGTGTGCCGAGATGGGGGTCGGTGTCGTCGTCATGCACATGCAGGGGGAGCCCCGGACGATGCAGCACGACCCCCGGTACGCGGACGTCGTCACGGAGGTCGGCGACCACCTGGCCGCCGCCGCCGAGGCGGCCGAGGCGGCCGGGATCGCCGCCGACTCGATCGTGGTCGACCCCGGGATCGGCTTCGGCAAGACGCTCGAGCACAACCTCGCGCTGCTGCGCCGCGCCGGCGACGTCGGACGGGGTCGCCCGGTGCTGGTCGGCCACTCCCGGAAACGCTTCCTCGGGACCCTCACCGGCATCGAGGACCCGGCCGCCCGCGACGGGGTCACGGCGGTGGCGTCGGTGCTCGCGGTGATGAACGGCGCCCGACTCCTGCGGGTCCACGACGTGGCCGCCACCAGGGCCGCGTTGGCGGTGGCGACGGCTATCGTCGCCGAGGGAGCCGACACAGGGTCGAGAGCGTCGTGAAGACCGGACTGCAGCCGAGGGAGTTCCGCTGGGTGATCAAGGATCGCCTGGCCATCTCCCAGCGTCCGGGCGGCTCCGGCGAGGGCCATCGCCGCATCCGACGCACCGAAGAGATCACCTGGCTGGTCGCCAACGGCTTCACCACGGTGCTCAGCCTGCTGGAGGGCAACCAGAACCTCGCCGCCTACGAGGACGCCGGCCTCGAGGTGTTCCACCACCCGGTGCCCGCCGATCTCGATCCCCACGACGCCGAGGCCGTGTTCGCGGCCATCTCCGTGGCGACCGCAGGCGGGCGGGCCACCCTCGTCCACAAGGACGCCATCGACGATCTCCTGACCGGCATCCTGGCGGGCTATCTCGTCCGTTCGGGCTTGCTGGGGAACCCCGTGCAGGCCATGGCCGTGATCCAGGAGATCGTGGCCCGACCGCTCGGTCCGCTCGGCCGCTCTCTCATCCCCGCCGGCTGATGGACGGTGACCGGATCGCCCTGCGGGGGCTCCGGGTCTTCGGCCGTCACGGGGTGCTCGCCCACGAACGGTCCGACGGCCAGACGTTCGTCGTCGACGTGGACCTCGAGGTGTCCATGGCCGCCGCGGCCCGCAGCGACGACCTCGCCGACACGGTCGACTACGGGGCGGTGGCCGACCTCGTGGTGGAGCTCGTGGGAGGCGAGCCGCGTGACCTCATCGAGGCGGTCGTCGTGGAGGTGGCCGAGGCCATTTTGGGGCGTTTCGACGTCGACGCCGTGACGGTCACCCTGCACAAGCCCGAGGCGCCGATCCCGCACCCCTTCGACGACGTCGCCGTGATGGTCACCCGGCGCCGATGACCGAGGCGATCGTCGCCCTCGGGACCAATCTCGGGGATCGGTGGGCGACGCTCGCCGAGGCCGTGGCCGACCTCGAGACCGTGGGGCGGGTGGTCGCCGTGTCCCCCGCCTATGAGACGGCTCCGATCGGCGGGCCCGAGCAGGGGGCGTTCCTCAATGCGGTCGTGGCGGTGGACACCGCGATCGACCCCGAGCCCTTCCTGGCGGCGCTCCACCGGATCGAGGCCGCCCACGGGCGGGTACGAGACGTCCGCTGGGGCCCACGCACCCTCGACCTCGACCTCGTGGCACACGGCGACGCGGCGTCGGAGGGGCGCGTCGATCTGCCCCATCCCCGGGCGGTGGTGCGACGCTTCGTCCTCCAGCCGCTCGCCGACGTGCGACCCGAGTTCAGGTTCCCCGACGGACGGGGTGTCACCGAGCTGCTGCCGACGGTCGCCGACCAGGCGATCGAGCAGGTGGGCGGCCCCGACTGGTGGCTGCGGGCGACGACCCGCCCGGAACGACCCCTGCGGGTGGTGATCGCCGGTCCCGGACGGGCGGGATCGGCCCTCGCCACCGCCGCCGGCCGCGCCGGCCACGAGATCGTGGCGGCGATCTCCCGCTCCGGGGGTGACGCGGGCGTGGGGGCGCCCGCCCGCACCTGGGACGACGACCTCCCCGACTGCGACCTCGTCCTGCTCACGGTGCCAGACCGTGCCCTCCTGGCGGTCGGGGCCACCCTGGCGGGGCGGGTGCCACCGGGTGCCGTGGTCGTCCACTGCTCCGGGATCACGCCGCTGTCGGTGCTGCAGCCCCTCGTCGATGCCGGCCACCGAGTCGGTGGGCTCCACCCCCTCGCCGCCCTCCCCGACGCCGAGCGGGGGGCGGCGGCCCTCGCCGGTGCTGGGATGGCGCTCGCCGGTGACGACGACGTCGTCGACCTGCTCGCCGACTTCGCCCGTTCGCTTGGTGGCGTCCCCTTCCGCATCGACGAGGTGGGGCGGCCGGCGTATCACGCGGCGGCCTCCATCGCCGCCAACCACGTGACGACGCTGCTCGGCGCGGTCGAGGAACTGGCGAGGGCGGCGGGGGTGCCGTTCGAGGTCTACCGGCCACTCGTCGAGGGGGCGGTGGCGGGCGCCTTCGAGGCGGGGCCCGCCGGGGCGCTCACCGGTCCGGTCGCCCGGGGCGACGAAGGCACCGTGGCGCTCCAGCGCCGGTCGGTCGAGGAGGCGGCTCCCGATCTCCTCCCGTTGCTCGACGCCCTCAACGAGGCCACCCGTAGATTGGCGGGACGATGACGCGTCCTCCCTCACGGCCCCCGACCCCCCTGGGAACCCAGGGTCGTGGGCGGCGCTGTGCGCCCTCGGGGGCCCACGCCTCCCCGCCCCAACCCCCCCTGGAACCCAGGGTTGTGGAGGGGGTTCGGTGGGGGAGGGGTGGGCCAGAGAAGGCGTCCAGGCCCCTTCCCAGCCCACGGAATCGAGCGCGCCCGTGCGCCTGACCGGCACCTTCGCCGACGCCCGGGCCGCCTCGTGGGGCACCGTGGCCCTCGTGCCGACCATGGGCTTCCTCCACGAGGGCCATCTGTCGCTCATCCGGACGGCGAGGGATGCCGCCGACACGGTGCTCGTCTCGATCTTCGTGAACCCGCTCCAGTTCGACCGCGCCGACGACCTCGCCGCCTACCCCCGCGACAGCCACCGGGACCTCGAGCTGTGCCGCCACGCCGGCGTCGACGTCGTCTTCGTGCCCGACGCAATGGAGATGTACCCGACCGAACCGCTCACCCGGGTCACCGTCGCCGGGGTGGCCGACGGCATGGAGGGCGCCCATCGCCCGGGTCACTTCGCGGGGGTGGCGACCGTCGTCACCAAGCTCCTTGCCGGCCTCGGGCCCGATCGAGCCCACTTCGGACGCAAGGACGCCCAGCAACTCGCCGTCGTCCGCACCCTGGTCCAGGACCTGTCGCTGCCCGTCGAGGTCGTCCCCGGCCCCACCGTGCGGGAGCCCGATGGACTCGCCCTCTCGTCGCGGAACGTCCACCTCGCAGGAGCCGATCGCGATCGGGCACTCGGCATCAGTCGAGCCCTGTTCGCCGCCGCCGACGCCGCCGAGGCGGGGGAACGGTCGGCCGAGGCCCTCGTCGGGGTCGCATCACGGGCGATGGTCCACGCCGGCCTCGAGCCCGACTACGTCGCCCTCGCCGACGCCCACACCATGGCGCCACTCGCCGAGGTGGAAGGCGAGACGGTGCTGGCGACGGCGGCGGCGGTCGGCGGGGTCCGCCTCATCGACAACGTCGTGCTGACGGCGACCGGCCCGAGCATCGTCGCCGACCGCGGGACGCTCCTCGACGAGCCGAGCCTCCTCCACCGCTAGGCGCGGCTGGGAACCCGGGGTTCTGGACCGCGGGATCAGGGCGTTCTCGGGGCCGGGGACCAGCGAATCGACGCGCTCCGGCCCACGCCTCACTCCTGGCTGCGCTCCCAGATGAGACGGATGCCCCGCAGCGTCAGGAACCGGTCGCGGGCGGCGATCCTGGCCACGGCGGGAGCGATGAGGCCAGACAGCCCGCCGGTGGCGACGACGGGCGCATCGACCTCGGTCTCGATGGCGACCCGGTCCAGCAGCCCCTGGACGAGGCCCACGAACCCCCACAGGTGCCCGGACTGCATCGCCTCGGTCGTCGACCGGCCCACGATCCGCTCGGGCGGTTCCAACTCGACCCGTCGCAGGTTGGCGGTGGCCTGCACGGACCCCTCGAGCGACGCCCGCAGGCCGGGAGCGATGAGCCCACCCACGTAGCGGCCGTCGGCGTCGACGACGTCGATGGTCGTCACCGTCCCCAGGTCGACCACCACCACCGGCGCCCCGAACGCCTCCCGGGCGGCGACGGCGTTGGCGATCCGGTCGGCACCCACCTCCCGGGGGTGGTCGACCACCACGGCCATCCCCGTCCGCACCCCGGCCTCGAGGCCGAGCACCTCGCCCGCGACCGCCTCCTCCACCGCCACCCGCAGTGCCCCGATCGCCGGCGGCACCACCGAGGCGATCGCCGCCGCATCGGGCCGCCGACCCCCGAGCAGGCCCGACAACATCAGGAGGTGCTCGTCCTTGGTCCGCGACCAGCCGGTCGACACCCGCCAGTCGGCGACCAGCTCGTCGTCCTCGAACAGGCCGAGCTTCGTGTCCGAGTTGCCGACGTCGATGGCGAGGAGCGAGGCCATCAGAAGACGAACTCGCAGGTGGAGTGCGCCACCAGCTTGCCGCTGTCGGCGAAGGTGACCTTCGTCTCCCCGTACCCGATGACCGTCCCGAACCGCAGGACCTCCGTGTGGATGACGAGGTCGTCACCGGCGGCGGGGCGGATGAACTGGGTGTTCTGGCTGGCCGTGCCCTTCGCCTGGCGGTCGGTGGTCGACATCGCCAGCGAGGCGACGGTGTCGATGGCGGCCATGAGCGCCTGGCCGCACGTTGCGCCGGACGCCCACTGCAGGTGGGCCTGTTGGGGCAGGATCGCCCGGGCCCAGCCCGGTCCGACCTGGAGGTCGACCAGGCCGAGGTCCTTCACCCACGGGGCGAACAACCACTCGTGGAACGCCTCGAGGCGGTCGCCGTCGAGGGGCGGGTCGAAGGTGGTGGACATGGCGGCGACGCTACCCGGGCGGGGACAGCGTCGCCCGCCCCGGTACCCTCCCGGGCCATGTCCGAAGAGACCCCCCTGGAGCCCGACGAAGGCGGCCTCGCGGGCCTGCTGGCGGCCCGCCGCCAGAAGCTCGAGGCGCTCCGGGATGCCGGCATCGATCCCTTCCCGGTCGGGGTGCCCAAGCCCGACGCCACCGCCGCCGGGCTCGCCGCGGCCCACCCCGACCTCGAACCGGGGACCGAGACCGGCGAGCACGTCACGGTGGGGGGCCGGCTCGTGGGCCTGCGGTCGTTCGGGAAGCTCCGCTTCGGGGTGCTGCGGGACCAAACCGGCGACATCCAGCTGTTCGTGCAGCAGAACGCCCTCGACGAGGACTCCTTCGCCCGGTTCTCCGAGCTCGACCTCGGCGACTGGGTCGTCGCCTCCGGTGAGGTGATCACCACCAAGAAGGGTGAGCTCAGCGTCAAGGTCGACGACTGGGTGCTAGCCGCCAAGTCCATGCGGCCGCTGCCCGACAAGTGGCACGGCCTCGCCGATCGGGGTGAGCGGTTCCGCCGTCGGGCCGTCGACCTCGCCGTCAACCCCGAGGCCCGGGCCACCGCGTTCACGCGCAGTCGCGTCGTCTCGGCGCTGCGGCGCGCCTACGAGTCGCGGGGGTTCCTCGAGGTCGAGACCCCGATGCTCCAGGTCCAGCCGGGCGGGGCACTCGCCCGGCCGTTCGTCACCCACCACAACGCCCTCGACATCCCGATGTACCTTCGGATCGCCCCCGAGCTGTACCTCAAGCGGCTCGTCGTCGGTGGGTTCGAGCGGGTGTTCGAGCTGAACCGCAACTTCCGCAACGAGGGTGTCGACGCCACCCACAACCCCGAGTTCACGATGCTGGAGGCGTACGAGGCCTACGCCGACGGCGACGACGTGATGGCCACCGCCGAGGAGGTGCTGCGCGAGGTCGTCACCGAGGTCGTCGGCACCACCTCGTTCTCGGTCGGCGACCGGACGATCGACCTCACCGGCGACTTCGCGCGGCTGCCGATCAGCGAGGCGGTCTCGGAGGCGGTGGGCACCGACGTCGACCCGACTTGGCCCCGCGGCGAGCTGGCGGCCATCGCCCGCCGCCATGGCGTCGAGCCCGAGGAGGGCCACGGCTCCGGCAAGATCGTCGAACGGCTCTTCGAGGCGCTTGTCGAACCCCACCTGTGGGACCCCGTGTTCGTGACCGAGTTCCCGACCGAGGTGTCGCCCCTCGCCCGCGCCCACCGGTCGAAGCCCGGCGTCACCGAGCGGTTCGAGTTGTTCATGGGACGGTGGGAGATCGCCAACGGGTTCACCGAGCTCAACGACCCCGACGAGCAGCGGTCCCGGTTCGAGTCCCAGGCCGCCGCCCGGGCCGCCGGCGACGACGAGGCACACCGGGTGGACGAGGACTACCTGGCCGCCCTGGAGCAGGGGATGCCGCCCACCGGCGGGATCGGCATCGGTGTCGACCGACTGGTCATGCTGCTGACGGGGCACACCACGATCCGCGAGGTGGTGTTGTTCCCCCACCTGCGGCCGGACTGACGGGGTCGTCCTCCGGGCCGGGTGGCGCGCCAGCGCATCACCGTGGGACGCGCCACCGAACCCCGGGTTCGGGTCTAGCCGCTCATCTCCCGCACCTCGAGGCCGTCGGCGCGCAGGGCGGCGACGACCTGGTCGGTGTGGTGGCCATCGCGGGTCTCGATCTGCACCTCGATGAACGTCTGGCGGACCGAGGCGGGGTCGAACAGGCGGGAGTGGGAGACCTCCACGACGTTGGCCCCCTGCTCGGCGAGCCGGTCGATCACCGGTGCCAGCTGGCCGGGACGGTCCTTGATCGTGATCCCGAGCGTGACCATCCGCCGGTCCCGCACGAGCTCCCGCAGCAGCACCGACGCCAGTACGCGGGTGTCGATGTTCCCGCCCGACACCACGACGGCGACCCGGCGACCGAGGAAGCGCTCGGGCTCGGTGAGCACCGCGGCGAGGGCCGCCGCTCCCGAGCCCTCCGCCACGGTCTTCTCCACCTCGACCAGCAGGGCCACGGCGTGCTCGAGCGACCGCTCGTCGACGAGGATCATGTGGTCGAGGTGCTCCGCCAGGACCGGGGTCGTGTAGCGACCCGGGGTCTTGACGGCGATCCCGTCGGCGAGGGTCTCGGCGGTGAAGGCGGGGAGGGGCTCGCCGCGGAGGGCGGCGGCCATGGCCGGATAGGCCTCGGTCTGCACCCCCACGACCTCGATGCCCGGGAGGAGCGCCTTGAGGGCGGTGGCCATCCCGGCTGCCAGCCCACCACCCCCGATCGGGATCACGACGGCGTCGAGGTCGGGATGGTCGAGGGCCAGCTCGAGGCCGCACGTGCCCTGGCCGGCGATGATGCGGGGGTCGTCGTAGGGCGGGACGTAGGTCAGGCCCTCCTCGCCGGCGATCCGGCGAGCCACATCGACCGACTCGGAGACGGTCTCGCCCGCGATGCGGACCTCGGCACCCAGCTGGCGGGTGTGGGTCACCTTCGAGAAGGGGGCGGTCTCGGGCATGACGATGGTCGTGGCGATGTCCATCCGGCCGCCATGGTGGGCGACGGCCTGGGCATGGTTCCCGGCCGAGGCGGCGATCACGCCCATCCGTCGTTCGTCCTCGGTGAGCGTGAGCAGTCGGTTGGCGGCGCCGCGGTCCTTGAACGAGGCGGTGAACTGCAGGTTCTCGAACTTGAGCACGAGGTCGGTGCCCGTGATCTCCGACAGGGTCCGGGACCGTTCCGAATGGGTGTGGGGCACGTGCCCGCGGATCCGACCGGCCGCCTCGAGCACGTCGTCCAGCGTGACGACGTCGGCGGCCCGGAGCTCGGACTCGACGGTCACGAGGCCGTCTCGGACGCCGCCTCGAGGAGCTCGGCCAGCGACACATGGATGCAGTCGACGAAGGCCTCGATGTCGGGCACGAGGTCCCAGTCGCCCATGATCCCCCAGTGCACGGTGCCCAGGTAGGAGAACAGCGCGAGGCCGAGCCCGTGGAACTGCCACAAGGGCACGATCGGGTAGATCGCCTGCAGTGGCGCCCCCTCGAGCCAGAGCGGGAACTGGGGCCCGGGCACGTTGGTGATCGTCAGGTTGAACGGTCGGATGCCCTCGGCGGCCTTGAGCCCGGCCGACAGCATCCGGGTCGGGGTGGCGGCTGCCCCCTGGACGAGGGCGGCGGCCCCCTCGGCGTGGCGGTCCTCCTTCAGCGTCGCCGTCTGCTCGGCGACGAATCGCACCCGGGACCCGGGGTCCGGCTCGTGGACCGGGAGATGGACGAGCCACATCGCCACCTGGTTGCTCGACTCCCCGAAGGTGGAGTCGGCGCGGACCGAGACCGGGTTCATGGCGCGGATGTCGACGCCGTCGGCGTCGAAGCCGCGGTGCTCGATGAGGAACCGTCGAATGGCCCCGCTGGCGACCGAGAGGACGACGTCGTTGACGGTGACGCCGAACGCCCGCCGCACGGTCTTGAGGTCCTCGAGCGGTGTCTGCGCCCACGTGAAGCGTCGGTTGGGACCGATCCGCTCGTTGATCGGCGTCTCCGACGAAGGACTGAGCCAGCCGGAGCGCAGCGAGGCGCTCACGGCCGAGGTGCGAGACGTGAGGCTCTTGCGGAGCTCGCCGAGGTGGCCGGTGGCGACGTCCTTGGCGCCCCGTCCCAGGCCCTTGGCGAGCTCGATGGCGGTGCGGGTGAGGCGGGCGGTCTCGCCGACGACGAGCTCGGCGCCGCTCGGCTCGGGTCGCGGTGTCCACGGGACCGGCTCGCCCGGCTCGTCGGTGGGCATGAGGTCGAGGAGCACCGCCATCAGGTCGACGCCGGCGACCCCGTCGATCATGCAGTGGTGGACCTTTGCGATGAGGGCGAAGCGATCCTCCGAGAGGCCCTCGACGAACCACATCTCCCACAGCGGCTTGGACCGGTCCAGTTGCTGGGACATGAGCCGCCCGGCGAGCGCCTTCAGTTGCTCCTCGCCGCCGGGCCGGGGGAGGGCCGTGTGACGGACGTGGTAGTCGAGGCTGAAGTGGGTGTCGTCGATCCAGACGGGGTACTGCTCGAGCGGGATCCACGCCAGCTTCTGGCGGTAGCGGGGCACGAGGTGGGCTCGGGCGTCGATGTGGCGACGGATGCGGTCGAAGTCGAGGCCGCCCTCGGGGGTGGCGAGGTCGCCCATCCCGAAGATGGCGACCGAGGCGACGTGCATGTGCGTTTCGGGCGTCTCGAGCGCCAGGAACGACGTGTCCAGGAACGAGAGGCGCTCGTAGGTGGGGGCGGGCATGGCTGCATTCTGCCCGGCGCGCTCAGAGCGCGTCGAGGATGAGGTACTCGTCGACGTCGATGAGGTCGATCGCCGGGCCGACCCATCGGGGGAGGTTGCGGGCTGGTTCGCCGTTCACGACCCGGGGGTTGCCGACCCTGAAGCGGGTGCCGTTGGCGATCAGCACGCCCTTCCCGGCGGCCTCGAGGTTGCGCTGCCAGTCCGTGCCCGACCCATAGACGAGGGGGACGATCCACACGCCGGCGTCCCAGAACCCGAGCACCGGGGTGTGGTGGCGCCGCCCGCTGGTGCGACCCACGTGCTCGAGCATCACGAGGGGTGGGACCCGGCCGGCGGCGACGCCGAGGACCGGGTTGGTGACGTGTCGGTTGAACCGGGCGAGCCAGTCCGGGAACGGCATGCGCCCGCGGCAGGAGTCGAACCTGCGACCTACCGCTTAGGAGGCGGTTGCTCTATCCGCTGAGCTACGCGGGCGGGGGTGGAGCGAAACCGGATTCGTCCCTCCTGGAGGCTACAAGTAGCAGGCATCTTCAACGAGCCAGAAGACACGCCTGAGGTCCGTGTCCGGTCGGATTGCCCGATTGGGCGCGACGAACGACCGGACAGGTAGGAGAGCGAGGAGGATCAGGCCGCTTGGGGCTGACTCGACCCGCGTGGTCGGCGCTCGCCGCAACGTGCCGGGGGCGCAGAAGGAGCACGGGGGCGAACCTGGGTCTCACCCTGCGCACTGCGATCGATCGCTCGAGCCGAGCAAGGTGAAAATCGAATTCACCTTGCTCCGACCTCTTGGGCCTCCTGCGCCGTGCCTAGCGTGTCGCCCATCCCAAGCCGACATGGTGCAGTCCTGCGCCCGTGCGCCGATTCGTGGTGTGCTCGTGCGGCTCGTGATGCCCATCGACGCGAGGATCGATCGTGACAACTCCCGAGGCCCCGAGCGACGCATCTGGAGCGGCCCCGTCATTGGTGGCGTCGCTGTCGGCACTCGGGGTGATGGTGGTGGCGATCCTGTTGGCGGTCGCGTTGTTCGGCGGCGAAGTCGATAGCGGCCCGCTCCAGGTGGCGATGACCCTCGGCCTGGCAGCGGCCGTCCTGATCGCCGCCGGATCGACACGAGGCCGACCGCGAGAGTTCCTCGGCGAGTCGATGGTCGGTGGGATCACCTCGGCCATCGCCACCTTCTTCCTCATCATCGTCATCGGCATGCTCATCTCGTCGCTGCTGCTCGCCGGGACGATCGCGACGTTGTTGTCCTACGGCGCCGAGCTCGCCACGCCGACGATTCTGTACCCGGTCGCGCTGATCACGGCGACGTTGATCGGCGTCATCCTCGGAAGCTCGTTCACGACCGTCGCCGGGCTCGGTGTCCCGTTCGTCGCGTTGGCACCGCTGATGGGACTCTCACCGGAGGTCGCCGCTGCTGCGATCGTCGCCGGCGCGTTCACCGGTGACGGCGTCGCCAGGGTCTCGGACACCGTCGTGCTGACGACGGACATGGTCGGGGGGGTCACGCCGGCGCGTCAGTCGAGCATCATGGCTCGCCTCGTGGCGCCGGGCTGGGTCGCGACGCTCGCGGTGATGATCTACCTGGGAGTCCGCGACGGCGGGGGATCGTTCGACGGCGGCGCCGTGACCGAGGTGATCGAGACCGAGTTCACGGTGTCGCTCCTCTGTCTGCTCCCGTTGCTTCTGCTGTTCATCATCTCGACGAAGTCCTCGGCGTTCTTCGCCGTGCTCGGCGGAGCGTTGTCCGCCGTGGTGGTCGCCGGCGTCACCCAGCGAGACCTGATCGAGCGACTTGCCGACGACGACCGGACCTACATCGTCCAATGGGCGGAGGTCAGTATCGAGACCCTGGCCAACGGGTTCCACCTCGACAGCCCGATCGTCGAGCTGAACAACGTCTTCTTCGGTGGGGGCGCCGTCGGCTTGCTCCCGACGGTGTGGCTCATCCTCGTGGCGTCCGCCTACGGCGGCCTGATGTCGAGAACCGGCATGCTCGCCGTAGCGATCCGGCCGCTGCTCCGGTGGGCCAGGACGTCGGCGCGACTCGTCGTCGCCTCGGCGGCGACCACCACCGGATTCAACCTCGCCATGGCCGACCCCTACGTCGCGATCATCGTCAGCGCCGAGACCTACCGGGACAAGTTCAAGGCGGCGCGGCTCGAACCGGTTGCGCAGTCCGCGTCGA
>JBFLKR010000105.1:0-4110 GCA_040883295.1 Acidimicrobiia bacterium | reverse complement strand
TCCCCGTTTCCCCCCCTGCGCATGGTCCCCGGGGTGGTACCTTTGGGTCATGCCATTGAAGCTCGCCCTCGTGCTCCCCATCCTCGCGCTCTCCGTGGCCGCCTGCAACCGGGGCGGTGACGATACGACGACCACCACGGTCCCCGATGCTGCCACGACGTCCACGGTGGCCATCGCCGGAGGTGACACGACCACCACCGCGCCCGCCGAAGCGCCGGACGAGTCCACCACGACGACCCAGCCGCTCATCGTCCTCGACTACGACGTGCGCTTCAAGGGCCAGAGCGACGGAGGCGCCATCATGGTGGTGGAGGTGCCCGGCGGCCAGGCGACCGACCGGGCGCTCGAGAACCTGTTGCTCGAGGTGCTCGACGAGCACGACCCCGTGGCGGTGCTCGACGTCGTCGACGCCCCCGAAGCCGTGGAGCTGGTCCGCCTCGACCCGACCAGCCTCACCGAGGAGGAGGCAGCCGTCCTCGGAGACCACCACCTGCTCAACTACTCCGACGGCTACGTCACCTTCACCGGCCCCTTCGAGGACGTCCCGGGCTACGTCTACGGCTCGTAGCCCGGCACCGCCGGGTCAGAGCATCAGCGTCGCCACCGCCAGGAAGCCGGCGAAGCCGACCAGGTCGGTGATGATGGTCAGGAAGATGTTCGAGGCCAGGGCCGGATCCAGCCCGAGGGCGCGGAAGAGCAGCGGGATGGCGGCGCCGGCGGTCGTGGCCACGACGATGTTCACGAACGCCGCGATGGCGACGACGAGGCCGATCCGGACGGCGTCGGACTCCCCGACGAGGGCGACGTAGATCCCCGCCACCGCCCCGGCCGACAGCCCGACCCCGATGCCGTTGCCGATCCCGATGAGGGCTTGGCGTCCGAGGATGCCCGCCACCTCGGTGCGGGGGACGTCGTCGGTGGCGAGGGCGCGGATCGTCACGGCCAGGCTCTGGGCGCCGGCGTTGCCGCCCAGCAGGGCCACCACCGGTAGGAGCACGGCCAGTATCGGCACGATCCGGAGGACGTCCTCGAACGGTTGCATCGAGACCGTTACCACGAGGGCAAAGGCGAGGTTCAACAGCAGCCATGGGAACCGGGCCCGGATGGATCCCGGCACCGACGAGTACACCGTCTCCTCGGCGCCCGCCCCGACCGCGGCGGCGAAGTCTTCCGACGCCTCCGACTGGATCGTCTCGAACACTGCCTCGGCGGGGACCACGCCGACCAGACGACGGCGTTGGTCGACGACCGGTAGGGCCGTCAGGTTGTAGCGCTGGGCCAGCTCCGCGACGTCCTCGCGGTCGGTGAGCGGGTTGACGGCGACGGGGTGATGGATCATGACCTCGTCGAGGCCGACCCCCGGTCGGCGGAACACGAGGTCGCGGAACGAGATCACCCCGGTGAGGCGGCCGAGGTCGTCGACGACGTAGACGTACGCCAACTCCTCGATCTCCTCGTTGATGCGGCGGATCGCCTCGAGGGCCTCCCCGGCGGTCAGGCCTTCCGGCAGGGCGGCGAACTCGGTGACCATGAGGCCGCCGGCGGAGTCGGGCGGATACCCGAGCAGCCGCCGGATCTCCTCGCGTTCGGCGGCGTCGATCGCCTCGAGGAACTGGTCCCGGTCCTCGGGATCCATGACGATGAGGAGGTCGGCCGCCTCGTGGGCGCCCATCGCCTCCAGCAGGGGGGCCACGGCCTCCGGACCCAGCGCCTCGAGCAGTTCCACCGCCAGGTCGTCGCGCATCTCCTCGAGGAGCGGCGCCGCCTCGGCGGGGGAGATGAGGTCGAGGAGCTCGGGGGCGCGCTCCTCGCCGAGTTCCTCGATGATGTCGGCGGCATCATGGGGGTCGGCGTCGACCAGCGCCTGCCACTCCTTGGGGTTGGCCCGCAGGTGGGCGGCGACCGCGTCCGGCTCCTTCTGGGCCCGCCCCTTCAGGCGGGCGGCCGCCTCACGGGGCGATACGAGCCGTAGCCGGACCACTGACGCCCTCCATCGGTCAGCCCTCGAAGGGGTCGATGGCGGTGATGGTCAGGCTGAAGGTCCCACCCGGCGCCTCGTAGGCAACCGTGTCGCCCACGGCGGCGCCCAACAGTGCCGTGCCGACCGGCGACGTGGGGGAGGCCAACAACACGCCCGGCACCCGGTTCTCCGGCGGGGCCACGAAGTAGCGCATCTCGTCGCCGTCCTCGTCGGTGGCGGTCACGAGGCTGCCCACCTCGACGATGTCGCTCTCGGTCGCCACCCGCACCTCGGCGTGCTCGAGGAGGTGGGTGAGCTGGCGGATCCGCGCCTCCATGAGGCCCTGGTCGTTCTTCGCCGCGTCGTAGTCGGCGTTCTCCCGCAGGTCACCGTGACTGCGCGCCTCGGCGATCCGCTCGGCGATCTCGGTGCGACCGACCGTGGTCAGGTGATCGAGCTCGGCGCGAAGCTTCTCGTGGGCGGCGGGGGTCAGGAAGGTGGGATCGGACATCGAGGGCGAAAGGATAGTGGTGGCCGGCAACGGGCCACTCGTCGGTACGATCCAGTCGATGCTGACGTCCGAGGGGGCCGCTTCGTTCATCTTCTCCCGCGCCCGGAAGGGCTACGACCGCGACGAGGTCGAGGCCCTCCGGGCGAGGATCGTCGTCGCGCTCACGCTCACCGAGCGGGGGGTGACCGAGGGCATACCGGTCGGCGCCGACGACCTGGTCGCCGCCGAGCTCGGATACGGGCGGGGTGGGTACGACCACCGGGAGGTGGACCGGTTCATAGACGAAGCCGCTGCCGTCCTGCGTCGTCGGGGCGCCCACCGCGCCGAGTCGGCGGCGCCCGAGCTGCCCATTGCCCTGGATGGCCTCGGCAAGACGTTCGGCGGCTACGACACGGACGAGGTCGCCCGGTTCACCGAGGCCGTGGGCGGGGCACTGGCGTCGTGGGAGTCGGGCGTCCGGCCCGACCTCACCGCCGACGAGGTCGAGCGATGGACCTTCGCCACCGCCCGCCGCGGCTACGACCACGAGGAGGTCGAGCACCTCGTGGCTCGCGCCACCCGAGCCCTGGCGCGCTTCGAGGCGGCGAACCCGGTGGTCGAAGACTCGGAGGCGGACGAGCCCGAGCAGTGAGTACGACGGTGCATCGGTACTACGGATCGGTGCGGTAGGCCTCGTCGTACCGTCGTACCGTCGTACCGTCGTGCCGTCGACGCAGTCGGCGTCACAAGCCGAACATCACCTCGCGGAGGTTGACCGAGGTGGCCGCGAAGGTCTCCCGGTCCACCCGCATCGAGCCGAGGCGAAGCCCCGTCATGCCCTCGCCGACGGCGGTCTCGACCCGCAGCACCTCCCCGTCCCAGTCGAGCAGGCCGAGCCCCAGACAGCGCCCGGAGCCATCGTGGATGCCGACCAGCATGTCGTCGAGTCGGCCGAGGTCGAGGCCGACGGGGAGGGTGGGGGCGAAGACGGTGGGGCGGACCCGCCAGCGATCGGTCGACCCGCCGAGGGCGGCGCCGAGCGACGCCCGGAGCCGATCGGCTCGCTCGGTCGGGTCGATCACCTCGACCCCGGGGTGGGCGTCGGTCAACTCGACGTCGACGGTGAAGAACCGTTGCAGCATCCCCACCAACGGCTCGAGTTCGGAGCCCCGCTGCAGGCCGACGACGAGGTCGGGCTCGCACAGCTCCATCTTGTGGTACTTGAGCGTCTCGCCGACCACGCCCGAGACGATGCCGGTGGTGTCCAACAGCACGAGGTCCGCCCGGCGCCGGGCCCGGTGCACGAGCCGGGCCGTGCCGACGACCATCTGGGTCACGAGGTGCTTGGGGTGGATGGAACCGACGAAGCGGATCTCGTCGGCTGCGTCCATCGCGTCGAGGTCGTCGGTCGACCGGAGCACCACCAGGCCGGTGCAGGCGGGCGGGGCGATCGTGTCGACCGCCACGTCGGCGTCGACGTAGGCAACCGTCTGCCCCTCGGCCAGGGCCTGCCGGGCGAGTTCCTTGGCGTAGGTGCTCTTGCCGGTGTCCGGCGCCCCGAGGAGCATGACGACGGATGGGCCGTCGCCGCGAAGACGAGCGAGAACATCGGACGGGGGGAGCATGGGTGGCAGCGTAACGGCGGCTGGACCGTCCCCGG
>JBFLKR010000013.1:0-9942 GCA_040883295.1 Acidimicrobiia bacterium | reverse complement strand
CCGTCGAGAAGTTCGACTGGCGCAAGGGCTTCAAGTTCTCCACCTACGCCACCTGGTGGATCCGCCAGGCCATCACCCGGGCGATCGCCGACAAGTCGCGGACGATCCGGATTCCCATCCACATGATGGACATGATGAGCCAGGTCCGACAGTCCGAGGCCGAGCTCCACAAGCGCCTGGGGCGCGAGCCGGTGCCCGAGGAGATCGCCCTCGAGTCCGGCATCGAGTTGCGCCGCGTCGAGGAGGTACTGGCGATCGGACCCGACCCGGTCTCGATCTTCGAGCCCGTGGGCGAGGATGGCGCCCAGCTCGGCGACTTCATCGAGGACACCGAGGGGGTGACCCCCTTCGACGCAGCCGACCGGTCCCTCCGACGGGAACGGCTCATGGAGATCCTCGAGCGCCTCAACGAGCGCGAGCGCCGGGTCCTCGTCATGCGCTACGGGCTCGACGGCCACCGCGCCCACACCCTCGACGAGGTCGGCAAGGCCTTCGAGGTCACCCGCGAGCGGGTTCGCCAGATCGAGGCGAAGGCGCTCGCGAAGCTGCGCCACCCCTCGAGCCCCCGCCACAACAAGACCCTGGCGGGTTGATCTGGGCGTCCGGTACCGAGTACCGAACACCCAGATCAGGCCGAGCGGATCATCTCCCAGATCTGGTCGGGGTGCAGTTGGACGGGCTCGGTCGCCTCGCCCTGCCTCGGGCGACCGCGACCACGTCGGCGCAGCCAGGCGGTGCCGTCCCAGAAGATGACCCCACCCCACACGCCGTACTCGACCTCCTCGGACAGGGCCGACTCCAGGCAGGCGAGACGGACCGGGCAGCCGAAGCAGATCGCCTGGGCCCGGCGTTGGTCGCCGATGTCGTCGGAGAAGAACAGATCGTCGGCGCCACTGCCGACGCAGGCTCCTCGTTGGTGGATGGTGGTTGACATGTCCCGTCTTCCTCGTCTCCCGGGGGTGACGACGGCTCCTCGGTGGGAGTGCTGACAAACGAAAGGAGCCGCCGGTGTGGTGGTCGGCGGCTCGCTCGTCGTCGGAAGTGGGACGTCAGGTGGTGCGAGACCGCCGGGGCGTGGGCCCGAAGAGCCCGGTGCCGGCGTCGATGAGGGCGCGCGCGACCGGGCCCGTGGGGCTGGTGATCGTGAGTCGCTGCTTCATCATCGGTCTCGTCCTCCAGTGAGGTGCGGCGACCACCGTACCAGATGGCCCGCAACGACGTCCCCGAATATTCCGGGTCACATGCTCCGGCGCACCACGGTGCGACCGCGGTCGCCGAGCACCGCAGCGTCACCGGCCGCTTGGGCGGCGATGACGCGGCCGAAGCTGAGGTCGGTCTCGGGAATCGGCAGGTCGGTGGTCGGCGCACCGACCAACTGGAGGGCCACGCAGCCATCGCCGCCGCCCTTGTGGAGTTGGCCGGTGGAGTGGAGGAACCGAGGGCCATAACCGATGGTGACCGCCGTCCCGCCGGTGCGGGACCGCAGCGTCGCCGCCAGTCCGGCCAGGCGGACGTCGAGGGCGCCATTCGGGGCGGCGTAGGCCTGGATCGAGACGTAGTCGCCCGGGTCGACCGCGGCCACGACCTCGTCGAGGGCATCGTCCGCGAGCGGTGGCGGTGGCTCCGGAGTCGGGGCGTCGCCCGACATGAGCGATCTCGCCTGCTGCTTGGCCGCCTCCACGTCGGGCTGGTCGAACGGGTTGATGTCGAGCACGGCGCCGGCGGCGGCCGTGGCGAGCTCAGCTCGGAACATCTCCGCCCCGAGGCCGTGGACGCCGTCGACGGTGATCCGGATCACCGGGTGGCCGGCGGCCTCGAGCTCGTCGACTCCGGCCGGAGATGGCTCGTCGTCCAGGTGGTAGACGAGGAACACCCTGTCGTCGCCGTACCCGTCGGGCGGCAGGAGCGGCTCGTCGGCGACAGGGACGATGCCGCGTCCGTGTTTGCCGGTCGACTCGGCGATGAGTTGCTCCAACCAGGCGGGGAACGCCGCCAACCCCGGCGTGGTGACGATGGTGCACTTGTCGCGGCCCCCAAGTGCCGCCTCCCCGAGCATGGCGCCCAACCACAGGGCCGGATTCTCGAGCACCGGCACCGAGGCACCACACACGGACGCCATCGAGGCGGCCGGTGCCAGCAGGTCGGCGGGGTCGATGCCGATGAGAGCGGCGGGGACGAGACCGAAATCGGTGAGGGCGGAGTACCGACCACCCACCTCGGGGTCGGCGGTGAAGACCGCCCGGAACCCCCGCTCCTCGGCGAGCTGGCCGAGGCCGCTGCCGGGGTCGGTGATCGCCACGAACGAGGTCCCCGGCGCGTCGGTGGTGGCCGACCGCCAGGCCCAGAAGTGACGGAACAGGCTGAGGGTCTCGAGCGTGCCGCCCGACTTGGACGACACCACGAAGAGGGTGCGCTCGGGGTCGAGGCGGTCGGTGACCATCGCGATCGCATCCGGGTGGGTCGTGTCGAGGACCGAGAGGCCGGGACGGCCCGGGGCACCGCCGATGACCTCGGCGAAGACCTCGGGGGCGAGCGAGGAGCCGCCCATCCCGAGCAGCACCACCTCGTCGACGTCGGCCTCGTCGGCGAAGCCACGCCACCGGTCGGCCCGATCGGGCATCGTCGCCGGGAGCCGGAGCCAGCCGAGGCGGTTGGTGATCTCGGGGGTGTCGGGGTCGGCCCACACGGTGGGATCGTGGGCCCAGATCCGCTCCCCCACCCCCTCCCGGTCCCAGGCGGAGAGTCGTTGCTCTACGGCGAGGGCCAGGCTTCGGGCGTCGATGGTCATCGGAGTTCGCCGGCCTTGGCCTCGATGGCTTCGAGCATCGAGGTGAACGAGGCGGCGAACTTGTCGACGCCCTCGTCCTGGAGGTCGTCGCAGACCTCCGCCAGGTCGACGCCGACGTCGCCAAGGGCCGCAAGTACCTCGTGGGCGTCGTCCAGGTCGTCGGTGGCGGCGTCGGCGCGGACCTCGCCGTGGTCCACGAAGGCGTCGAGGGTGGCGGGCGGCATCGTGTTGACCGTCTGGTCGGCCACGAGCGTCTCGACGTAGAGGAGGTCGGGGTAGTCGGGGTTCTTGGTCGAGGTCGAGGCCCAGAGCGGTCGCTGGGGGGCGACCCCCCGGCCCCACTCGGCCTCGAAGTCCTCGCCGAGCCGCCCTCGGAAGCGTTCGTAGATCGCCTTCGAGTTCGCCACCGCCACCCGGCCCCGCAGCGCCTGTGCTTCCTCGGTGCCGATCTCGGTGAGGGCCATGTCCACGGCGCCGTCGATGCGGGAGACGAAGACCGAGGCGACCGAATGGACCGCGCTCGGGTCGTCGCAGGCCTCGAGCCCGGCGAGCCAGGCATCGACGACGGCGTCGTAGTGGGCCATCGAGAACAGGAGCGTGACGTTGACGTTGATCCCCGCCCCGATGAGCTCGGTGATGGCCGGCAGCCCCTCGGGCGTGCCGGGCACCTTGATCATGAGGTTGGGGCGGTCGACGGCGGCCCAAAGCCGTCTGGCGTCGGCGACGGTGCCGGCGGTGTCGCGGGCGAGCTCGGGGGACACCTCGAGGCACACGAACCCGTCGCGGCCTCCGGACTCGTCGTACACCGGGCGGAGGGTGTCGGCGGCGGCCCGGATGTCGGCGATGGCGACGTGCTCGAAGACGGCGACCGGGTCGGCGTCGGGTCGGTCGGCCAGGAAGGCGGCGATGTCCTCGTCGTAGAGGTCGGTGCCCGCGATGGCCTGTTCGAAGATGGTGGGGTTGGAGGTCATGCCCCGCAGTCCGGCCGCCACCAGGTCGCCCAGGTCACCGTCGAAGAGGTCGCGGCGGATGTAGTCGAGCCAGACGGACTGGCCCACGGCGGCCAGCTCGGCCATCGGACGGCGGGTCTCGGTCGTGGTCACTGGAGGAGTCTCCCGGAGTCGATGTCGCCGATGGTACCGGCGCCCGGGTCGGCGTCCCACGGGCGCGGGTCCCCCTACGTAGGCTCGCCCTCCGTGACATGGCGCCCCGAGATCGACGAACTCGCCGAGCGACAGTCGCTGGCCCACAGGTTGGGCGGCGAAGAGCGGGTGGCGCGCCACAAGACGGCGGGCAAGCTCACGGTGCGCGAGCGCATCGATGCGTTGGTGGACGCCGACTCCTTCCGCGAGATCGGGTCGGTCGCCGGCTTCGCCGACTACGACGACGACGGGGCGATGGCCGACTTCACCCCTGCCAACTTCGTGTTCGGCCGGGCGACGCTGGACGGACGACCGGTCATCGTCGCCGGCGACGACTTCACCGTCCGCGGGGGCGCCGCCGACGCCGCCATCTGGAAGAAGCAGACGTACTCGGAGGCCTACGCCCGCGAGCTCGCGATGCCGGTCGTCCGGCTCGTCGACGGCTCCGGCGGCGGGGGCTCCGTGAAGACCTACCTCGACTGGGGTCGCACCTACGTGCCGCCGCTCCCCGGGTGGCGCGACCAGATGGAGCTCCTCGGCGAGGTGCCGGTGGTCGCCGCGGCCCTGGGCTCGGTCGCCGGCCTCGGGGCGGCCCGGGTGGCCGCCAGCCACTTCTCCGTCATGGTCGACGGGCTGTCGCAGGTGTTCGTGGCCGGTCCACCCCTCGTCGCCTACGCGGCCCATGAGGAGGTGACGAAGGAGGAGTTGGGCGGGGCCCGGATGCAGACCGCCAACGGCGTCGTCGACAACCTCGCCGAGAGCGAGGAGGACGCGTTCTTCCAGCTGCGCCGGTTCCTCTCCTACCTGCCCCCGAGCGTGTGGGAGGCGCCACCGGTGCGGGAGTCGTCCGATCGTCCGCACCGCCGAGAGGACCAACTCCTCTCGTTCATGCCACGGGATCGACGGGAGGTGTACGACGGGCGGGTCCTCATCGGCCTCATCGTCGACCGCGGGTCGTTCTTCGAGATCGGCCGACGCTGGGGTCGATCGATCATCGTCGGCCTGGCCGAGTTCGACGGGCATCCGGTCGGGGTCACGGCGACCGACCCCGGCTACCTCGGTGGGACCCTCACGGCCGACGCCTCCCGCAAGCTGCGGCGGTTCGTCGACCTCTGCGACACGTTCCACCTGCCGATCGTCAACTTCGTCGACCAGCCGGGATTCGAGATCGGCCCCCGGTCGGAGGCGGCGGCAACGCTCCGCCACGGGGTCGAGATGATCGCGGCGCTGTACCAGGCGACGGTGCCGTACTTCTCGGTCATCGTGCGGCGAGTCTTCGGGGTGGCGGGTGCCGCCATGGTCGACCGCAACGAACGGGCGAACATGCGGGTGGCCTGGCCGTCGGGCGACTGGGGCTCGCTCCCCCTCGAGGGCGGGGTCGAGGCCGCCTTCCGGCGGCGCCTCGACGCCGCCGAGGACCGCGACGCCCTGCGGGAGGAGTTGCTCGCCGAGTTCGAGCCGGTGCGGTCCCCGTACCGGACGGCCGAGGCGTTCGACATCGAGGAGGTCATCGATCCTCGCGACACCAGGCCGTTGGTCTGCGAGTGGGTCCACGACGCCTATCGGGTGCTCCCCCAGCGGCTGGGGCCCAAGGCGCGGGCCTTCCGACCCTGAGTGACGAGTGGGATCCGATCGGCACTAGCCTCGTGGTCACGCCACGGAGGACCTCATGCGCTTCATCTTCGGCCTGATCCGCAAGATCATCGTCATCAACGTCCTGCTCCTCGTCGGGGCCAAGGTCGCCCAACGGTTCCTGCCCGACGATCGGGACACCCGCGGTGACGAGTTCGACGTGACCACGGTCATGGAGGAATCGATCTTCGGTTCCACGGCGAAGGCGCTGCGCCGGGGTGGGGTGACCACCCTCTACGGCGCCAGCGAGATCGACCTGCGCGACGCCGAACTGTCGGCCACGGGCGCCGGCATCAACGTCTTCACCTTCATGGGCCAGACCACGATCCGGATCCCCAAGGGCTGGACGGTCCTCTCGGAGCAGACGGTCGTGGCCGGCTCGCTCGAGCGCACCGGCGGCGACGTCCCCGAGCACCCGCTCGGCACCATCCACCTGACCGGGGCGACCCTGTTCGGCGCCACGGTGGTGGCTCGAGAGGTCTGGAGGCGGCGCCACCCGGCGCGGTCCCAACCCTGGGTTGAGGGCGTCGCCGAAGCGCCAACCGTGGATCGTGAGCGTCGGATTCCGACGCTCACAACCCTGGGTTCGGGTGGTCCCGGGTAGGGGCTACACGATTCGGCGTTCGCTCGCCCACCTCGCGAGTTCGTGGCGGCTCGAGAGCTGCAGCTTCCTGAGCACCGACGAGACGTGTGACTCGACGGTCTTGATCGAGATGTCGAGTCGGCGAGCGACCTGCTTGTAGGGCAGCCCGCGGGCGATGAGTCGAAGGACCTCCCGTTCGCGCGGGGTCAATTCGTCCAACTCGGGGTCCTCCACCACCGTCGGCGTGACGGCGAAGGCGTCCAGCACGAACCCGGCGAGCCGCGGCGAGAACACGGCGTCGCCGGCCGCCACCCGCCGCACGGCATCGGCGAGCTCCTCGGGGGCGATCGACTTCGTGACGTAGCCCCGGGCGCCGGCCCGGATCATGGCGATGACGTCCTCGGGGGCGTCCGAGACGCTCAGGCTGAGGAACCGGACGTCCGGGTGCGACTCCAGCACGTTGGTGACCACCGCGAGGCCACCGCCACCCGGCATGTGGACGTCGACGAGGACCACGTCCGGCTCGTGCTCCCGGATCGCCTCGATCGCGTCGTCGACGTCGGTGGCCACGCCCACGACGTCGAACGACTCCTCCAGCTCGCTGCGGACGCCCGACACGAACAGGCGGTGGTCGTCGACGAGGAACAGGCGGGTCATGGCGTCATCTCCGGGGTGGGGCCGTCGTGGGGCATGGTCAGGTGGACCTCGGTGCCCTCTCCCAGCTCCGAGGTGACGGTCGCCTGCCCGCCGTGGCGGGCCATCCGCCCCACGATGGAGTCGGAGATGCCACGGCGGTCGCCGTTGACCGAGGCCGGGTCGAAGCCGACCCCGAGGTCGTTCACGAAGACCTCGATCAGGCCGTCGCCGACCTCGGCGTACACCGTCACCCGGTCGGCCCCGGCGTGCTTGCCGGCATTGGTCATCGCCTCGCCGGTGGCCCCGACCAGGGCCCGGAGGCCGTCATCGAGCCGGGCATCGCCGACGGCGATCACCTCGATGGGGACGTCGGTGGCGGCCTCGGCCCGGTCGGCGGCGGCCCGCAAGGCGGTGGAGAGGGTGTCGTCGGCGTCGGCGTCGGCGTCGCCGTACAGCCAGTCGCGCAGTTCTCGCTCCTGGCGGCGGGCGAGCGTGACCATCCGTTTGGGATCGTCGGTGCGCTGGATGAGCGCCAACGTCTGCAGCACCGAGTCGTGGAGGTGGGCGGCGAGGTCGGCCCGCTCCTCGGAGCGCACCCGCTCGTAGCGCTCGTTGGTGAGGTCGGTGGCGAGGCGGTAGACCCACCGGCCGAACACGAGAGCGGCGCCACCGAGGATGACGAGGGCACCGAGCACCACGGGGCCGATCGCCTGCAGCTGGTCGGGCCCGAGCTGCACGAGGATGACGACGCCGCCGACCATCAGCAGCGCGCCCACGACGACCTGGCCGACCCGGGGCCGCTCCGACGAGGCGCCCCAACCGAGCACGCCCCGGTCGCGGTCCCAGACGGCGGCGATGCCCATGATCAGGAGGACCGCTGGGATGGCGACGGCGTCGCCGAACCAGATCCCGCTCGAGCGCATGAAGACCAGCACCCCGACGAACACCGCCACGAGGCCCCACTTCTGGCGGGCGCCGGCCGGTCGGGCGGGCTCGTCGACGACCTTGTCCTCGTCGAGGACGGTGGCCCAGGCCAGCAGGTAGATGATGAGGCCCAGGCCCCCGGCGGCGGTCAGGGCGCAGAGACCGGCCCGCACCATGAGGGGCGAGACGCCGAGCTGCTCGGCCCAGCCGGCGGCGATGCCCGCCACCCTGCGATCCGTCCGGCTGCGCCGGGGTCGCACGAGGGCGGCGAGCGTCGGCTCGGGAGCGAGGTCGGGGGCGGTCGTCACACCGGTCATGGTCGCAGGGCCGTGATCGCGGCACAATCAGGGGTGACCCCGACGCGACCCCGAGACGTCGGGGTGGAGAGCGGGGGATCCCCAATGGCGACGAACGACCCCGGGATGTCCAATGAGGGCATGTCCGAGACACAAACCCCGGAGGCGGAGGAGGCACCCATGCCCCCCGAGCCGACCGAACCCCCCGGCGGCGACGCCGGGTTTGCAACCGAGGAGCCCGTGCACGAGCGGCGGCTCGAGCGGATCGAGGAGGGCCGGTGGATCGCCGGCGTGGCCACCGGGTTGGCGGACTACTTCGCCGTCCCGGTGTGGCTCGTCCGGATCATCTTCCTGCTGCTCCTTGGGCCCGCCGGGATCGGCCTCGTGCTGTACCTGGCCCTGATCGTGTTCATGCCCCACGAGACCCGGGACCTCTCCCCCGCCGAGCGCTGGTTCGGCGAGATGGACTCCCCGGCCAAGTGGGGCGGGGCCCTGCTGGCCGTGGTCGGTGGGCTGTTCCTGCTCGGAGCCCTGACCGGCGTCGATGGAGGCGTGGTGATCGCGATCGCCCTCGTGGCGATCGGCGTGATCCTGTTCCAGTCGAGCGGCGGCGCTCGAGGCACTCCCGCCGCCGAGGCCGGGACCGGCGAGGTCGACGACGTCGACATCTCCGAAACCACCGGCGGTGGCGGAGGCAGCACGCCGCCCCCGTCCCGGGCCCGGGCTCCCCGACCGCCTCGGGAGCCGCGGCCACCCCGGGAGCCGAGGGAGCGCTCGAACCTGGGCGCCTACACCTTCGCCGCCCTGCTCATCGGCCTGGGCCTGCTGGCCTCGGCCGACATCGCCGGCTGGCTGTTCCCGCAGGCGGTCCACTACTTCGCCGTCGCCGTCCTGGTGGTCGGTGTCGGGCTGGTGGTCGGCACCTGGTTCGGCCGCTCCCGCGGCCTGATCCTGCTCGGCGTCGCCCTGCTGTTCCCGCTGGCCGGGAGCTTCGCGGTGGCCAACGCCGACCAGATCTTCGACGGCTGGTCGGCCTGGGACCAGGAGTTCCAGGACCGCACGATCGTCATCGACGAGGTGAGCGGCATCGAACGACTCGACATCGGTGCCGGCGACGTCACCATCGACGCCCGCGATGCCGCGTGGACGACCGGTCCCAGTGGCGCCGAGGCGACACTCCTGCTCGACGTGGGAGCGGCCGAGTTGACACTCCGGCTCCCCGACGACGTCGACGTCGCCGTCGAACTCGGCGCCGGGGCGATCCTCCACGACGGCGAGACCGTCAACGAGGGTCTCGGCATCAGCTACCGGAGCGGTGACCGCTCAGGTCCAAGGGTGCAACTGGACCAGGGCGTCGGCGAGATCAGGATCGAAGGAGGTGAGCGATGAAGCGCCACAAGACCGACTGGTGGTCGTTCGTGTTCGGGGCCGTGTTCGTGATCATCGCGGGCGGCGCGCTCGTGGCGATGGAGACCGGCCAACTGATCGACCTCCGCTGGCTGGTCCCCGCCCTGGCCATCACGGCCGGCGTCGGGATCGTCGCAGCGGCCAACAGCCGGGACCGCCAGGCCGTGACCGACGCCCCGGCCCCGGCCGCGGCCCGGGCCGAGCTGGACGAACAGGTCCCGCCGGTGGAGTAGCGGGAGTCACCCAGCAGCCCAGGATGGGCCCGGCGCCTCGGCGCCGGGCCCGTTCGCGTTCCCCCCTCTTGGGGATCACCCCGGAGGGTGGGGCCTGCTGCGCAGGCTTGGCAGTTCCTGATGGGAACTGCAACCCACCCGCCTCCGGCGGGTGGCGGACCCACGGAGCGAAGCGGAGTGGGAGGGGGGAGCCGAATCGCGTCTGAGCGGCCACATGGCGCAGGTCTTCGCCGCTCTCTGGCACCGCCCCCCTCCCACCACGGCGCGGGCCCTCCCCCGCGGGGCCCAAACCCCCCCGCGG
>JBFLKR010000104.1:0-2935 GCA_040883295.1 Acidimicrobiia bacterium | reverse complement strand
GAACGTGTCTACCCGTTCCTCGACGGCGAGTTGACCTGGGTCGAGCGCGTCAAGATCCGCTGGCACCTGCGGGTCTGCCCGCCCTGCGCGGACATCTACGGCTTCGAGGACCGGGTCAAGGCGGTCGTCCACGAGAAGGCGCAGGAGGACGTCCCCGACGAGGTGGTCGACCGCCTGCGGGGCTTCCTGCGCGACCACGACTGCGACTGCTGACCGGCGCCCCAGCCGCCTCGACCTCGGTCGTGGGATCCGGCACCCTTGGCCGTTCGTCTACGCTGGCCCGGACATGCGACGACTCCTGCTGCTCGGACTGATCGGACTCATCGCCTCCCTCGCCGCCCTGCCCGCGTGGGCGGCCTCAGAGGAACCGGCCGAGGAGCCCGAGCCCATCTCCGAGGAGGAGGTCGTGATCGGTGTCGACGTGCCGCCCCCGGCCGTCGAGTTCGACCCTCAACCCGTGGCCGAGGAACAGACCCCGGCGTGGACCTATCGGTTCCTCATCCCGACGCTGATGGTCCTCACCGTGCTCGTGGTCGTCGGCACCGTCGTGCAGTACTTCGTGCGGGTCGTCCGGGCGCGCTACGAACCCGTCGAGTGACCGTCCGGGCCGACGCCGAGTCCATTCCCTGGCCCCTCGCGGGCCGCATCGCCGGGCGGGTCGCCGGTGACCACCCCCTCGCCCGTTCCTACCACCGCGACGTGCTCGAGGCCGAGGCGCCCGGCATCGTCGCGGCGGTGACGTCGCTCGTCTCCGAGGAGACCCGTCTCGAGACCCCCGAGCAACCCGAGGTCGCCGTGGTCGACCGCGCCGAGTGGGCCGGTCGAGCCGTGGCCACCTTCTCGACGATGCTCCACCCCCAGGAAGAGCGCCTCGCCGAGCACATGGGCGAGGCGGCCTCGACCCTGGTCGCCATCGAGACCGGTGCCCTGCTCGGGGTCATGGCGCGGCGCGTGCTCGGCCAGTACGAACTCGTCCTCCCGACCGGCGGCTCGGCCGACACCGTGGTCTTCGTGGCGCCGAACGTCTTCGCCCTCGAGCGGGCCCACCAGTTCCGGCCATCCGAGTTCCGCACGTGGCTCGCCCTCCACGAGGCCTGCCACCGGGCGCAGTTCCTCGGGGTCCCCTGGCTCCGGGATTACTTCCTCGGGCTCGTGACCGACCTCGTCGCCGCCCGCCAGACCGACCCCGACCGATGGATCCGCATGGCCGGTCGGGTCCGCGACGCCGTGCTCGGGCGGCGCCCGCTCGTGGAGGAGGACGGCCTCTTCGGCCTGTTCGCCACCGAGGAGCAGGCCGCCCAGGTCGAGCGCATCCAGGCGCTCATGTGCCTGCTCGAGGGGCACGGCCACGTGGTGATGGACCGCGTCGGCGAACGGATCCTCACCACCCAGGCCCGCATGTCGCGGCTGCTGAAGCAGCGTCGGACCGATCCGCGCACCGCCGCCTTCTTCCGGTTGACGGGCATGGAGATGAAGCTCCGCCAGTACGAGCTGGGCGAGGCGTTCGTCCTCGGCGTCGAGCGGGCGGCCGGCTGGGAGGCGCTCGACGTCGCCTGGTCGGGGCCCGACTGGCTGCCCACCCTCGACGAGATCGAGGAACCCGAGCGGTGGCTCGAGCGGGTGGCCTGAACCTGCTCTCGGGCCGACACTGCGTCGTCGCCCTCAGTGGCGGCGCCGACTCCGCCGTGGCGGCGCTCGAGGCCACTCGGCGCGCCCCGGCGGTGCGGGCGGTCCACGTCCACCACGACTACCCGGCCTCCGATCGACTGGCCGATGCGGCTCGAGCGGTCGCCGATCGGCTCGGCATCGACCTCGACGTGGTGGCCGTCCAGCCCGACGACGAGTCGGAGACCGCGGCCCGGGCGGCGCGGCGTCCCGCCCTCCTCGCCGCCCTCGGCCCGGGCGAACACCTCGTCACGGGCCACACCGCCGACGACCTCGCCGAGACGGTGCTCCAGCGGATCATCCGGGGCACCGGCCCCGGCGGGCTGGCCGCCATGCGCCCCGAGGACGACCGGGTGCTCCGCCCGCTGCTCCAGCGACGCCGGGCGGAGGTGCGCGCCGAGGCCGAACGCGCCGGGCTGCCCTTCGTCGACGACCCTGCCAACGACGACCCCCGCCACCTCCGTACCCGCCTCCGACGGGACATTCTTCCCGCCCTCGCCGCCGAGAACCCCGGCATCGTCGACGCGCTCGTCCGGTTGGCGGCCCACGCCGGCGAGCCCGACCACGGCATCCCGATCCGGCTCGGTGCAGGCGTGGCCCGGCTGCCCCTCCCGCTGCTCGCCGTGATCGATCGCGCCCGCCGAGCGGCGGCGATCCGCTCGGCGGTGTCCTCCATTCGGCCGCCGCACCCACCGACCACCGACGAGGTCGACCGCGTGTTGGCCGTGACCGAGGGGCTGGCGCGTCGGACCGAGCTCGACGGTGGGCTGCTCGTCCTCCGAGACCGGACCTGGCTGCGCATCGGGCCCGCCCCCAACCCGCCCGACCCGACCCGGATCGACCAACTCCCGCTCCGGTGGGGTGGGTTCCGGTTCGAGCGGGCGATGCCGGCCGGCAGCTTGTCGACGGCGACGGTGGCGGCCGGTTCCGTGCTCCGCGGCGCCGATCCGGAGGATCGGATCGCCATCGTCGGCGGCCACAAACCGGTCGGCGACGCCCTGGCCGAGGTCGGGGTGCCGGTCGAGCTGCGGACGGCGTGGCCGGTGGTGGAGGAAGGCGGTCGGATCGTCTGGCTCCCCCTGGCCCGCCGGGCGGCGGGACCGGCCCCCCGGTCGGGTCGCTACCTTGGGGTCCACGCCACCGACGAGGAGGGATGGTGAAGGTCGGCGAGATCCTGATCACCGAAGAGCAGATCGACGCGGCGCTCGCCGACATGGGCGCAGCGATCTCCTCCGACTACCAGGGCAAGGACCTGCTGCTCGTCGGGGTG
>JBFLKR010000103.1:0-3712 GCA_040883295.1 Acidimicrobiia bacterium | reverse complement strand
GTCGGCCGGCGGGTCCCATCCCCCCGCCGGGGGGATCTCCCTGGTTGCTGCCGGGCCCCACCGTCGATGTGCCGGGCCGAGACCGCTACGGAACACCCCCCGGGGGGATCTCCCGAATCGCCCTCAGTCGCCGGCGGCGGCGAAGACGCCCTTGGCGTGCTCGGAGAACTGGCGCATCTCGGCCGTGGGGCCCACCTCGATGAACACGGTCGGCTCGGTGGTCCAGGCCGTGTGGCCCGCCGGCCAGTGGTACACCTCGCCGGCCCGGGTCACCTCCTCGGTGCCGTCGGCGTGGCGGAGGTGGATCGACCCCTCCAGCACGATGCCCCAGTGGTCGCTCGGGCAGCGGTCGCCCGGCAGGCCCGCCAGCACCGGGCCGAAGTCGGCCCCGGCGGGCACCGTGGCGTGGCGGATCGCCATCGCCCCCATCTCCACGTACCGGGTGACCAGGTCCCCGTCGCTCACCTCGACCGGCACGTCCTCGATTCGCTCTCACATCGCATCCTCCTCTGCTACTCGCAATGCGAGCAACATTTACTCACAATGCGAGCAAGGCGTCAAGCGAATTGCCGATGGCGGTCACGGATCGCCTCGAGCCGGCGGCGGGTATCGGCGGTGAGCGACGGGTCGGTGGCCGACGTCCGGTTCCCCAGGTCCTCGGCGGCGGCGGCGGAGAACGACTCCAGCTCGGCCAGCAGCGACGTCGTCACGTCGATCACCATCGAAACCACATGGAGGCGCTCGGGGAACACCGGCCTTCCCCGGAACTCCCGCCGGTCGCCGGGGCCGCCCTCGCCGGCCTCCAACAGGGCGAGCGGCCCGTCGTCGGCGAGGTAGTCGTCGACGAAGCCGAGCAGCTCGTCGAGCATCGCCCGGGCCTTGGTCGCCGACGCCTCCAGCGACGCGACGACGTCGTCGAGGTCGCCGTGGTCGGCATTGAACAGCCGCAGGACCCCCTCGATCTCGAAGTGGGGCTCCTCGGGCTCGGTCGCCAGCCAGTCGGCCAGCGCCGCCCGGCCCTCGTCGGTGATCTCGTAGCGCTTGCGGGTGCGGTTGCCGACCGGCTCGTCGACGGCCGTCGCCCAGCCGAGCTCGACGAGTTTCTTCTGCTCCCGGTAGAGATGGCCCTCCGAGGTGGGCCAGACGAAGCGCAGCGAGCGGCGGAGTTGCTGGGTGAGCTCGTACCCGGTCCAGGGGCGGACGGCGAGCTGGCCGAGGAGGCCGTAGGTGGCGGGGGAGGGAGTGGACATCGGGCCATTGTGCTCGCAATGCGAGCATGTGTGGGGTAGCGTCTCCGACCATGGGCATCGGCACCCTGCGCTGCACCGTCATCGACGTCGACGACCTCGCCGTGGCCGAGGCGTTCTACTCCGAGCTCACCGGCCTGCCGGTGATCGGGGCGCCGCCCACCGCCGGCGAGTACCGGCGCCACTGGACCGACCGGTTCTCGTACCTCGGCCAGGTCGACCCGTGGCGCCACCAGCTCATCCTCCAGCGGGTCGATCGACGCAAGGACACCGAGACCAACCGGGTCCACATCGACATCCACTGTGCCGACGTCGGCGACGCCATCGAGCGCATCGAGGCGATGGGCGGGTCGGTCAAGAAGACGCCGAGCATCTACCCCCGGCCCGGGTCGTTCCCCGGCGAGCCGCCCGCCATCGACTGGGCCGTGATGGCCGATCCCTTCGGCAACGAGTTCTGCCTCGTGTCGGTGCTCTACCCCCACGAGGTCGAGGCGGTGCTCGCCGCCGCCCCCGACGCGTCCGACGGCACCGACGACGACTGGCGGCGGGCAGCGGGGCGGGTCGGTTAGGCGGCCCGGCAGCCACTCGACGGCTGCCATCTGCAGGCTGCCGCCAACCCCAGGCCCTGTCACAGGCCCATGACATGGTGCCGTCGCACGGCCCGGGAGGGCATAGCGGAAGTGCTATACAGTGTGGGGCGATGTCGAACTCGAGGACGAGGTTCGCGATTGGTTCGTGGCGTTGCCGAACCACCACCAGGCCCGGGTGGCCTGGCTCATCGACCTGCTCGCCGAGCGAGGGCCACTGCTCGACGAGCCGCACACCCGACAGATCGACGGCAAGCTCCGGGAGCTGCGCTTCTCGCTCGACTCGGTCCCGACTCGCATCACCTACTGGATCGCCCCGGAACGGCGCATCGTGTTGCTGACGGTGTTCTCGAAGCGGGGCCGGCGCGAGCGCGCCGAGATCGAACGGGCACGCCGGGCGTATCGGCGCTGCCGTGAGTCCCACGGAGGGCACGATGGCTGACCGCCACCGCTGGCACGAGATCCGGCCAAGCGGCATCGAGGGCGACGAGGCCTATCGGGACGAGATGCGGGTCTCGGAGTTCCGCGAGCTCGTGTTCGGGGTTCGTGTCGGTGCCGGGCTCACCCAGGCCGAGCTGGCCGAACGAATGGGCACCACCCAGTCGGTGATCGCCCGATTGGAAGCGGGCGGCACCCGGCCGTCGATGCGGACCCTCGAGAAGCTGGCAGCTGCGGTCGGTCACCGCCTGACGGTCACCATCGGACCGGTCGATCGCCCAGGCGGGGCCACGGTCTCGATCGGTTGAGGACGTCCACCGCGGACGCAGCGACCGCCCTATCGGCTCAGCCCGGGAAGAACGGGTACCACTGGGCGCCGAAGCCCATCACCTTGCGGCAGTGCGGGCAGAAGAACACGAACCCCCGGCCCACCCCGAACGGCCCCTTCGGCCTGCGGGCGTAGATCTCGGGGACCTCGGCCTCGCAGTGGGGGCAGATCGGCGCCAGGTCGTCGCGGAGCACCACCGTGCTCGGCTGCGTCATCGTCCGATCGGTCATGACCACCTCCCTGGTCGGGCGGACCCGGCCCTCGTCGGTATCGAGCCCTCCCATCGGGTCGACCTCTCATTGTCGCGCCGCGCCGGTGCCGGCGGCAATGGCGTCGCAGTCCCTTCGTCGACCTGACACCATGCGGTCCATGGCACCTGACACCGACGACGTGGTGGTCCGTCGCCTCGCCGACGACGAGTTCCCCGCCATGCGCGAGCTGGCCATCGAGGCGTTCGACGGCGACGAGGCCATCGGGACGCTGCTCGACACCCTCCGGGGCTCCTGGGCATGGATCGACGAGCTCGCGTTCGTGGCGACCCGCGGCGACGAGGTCGTCGGCTTCGTCCTCTACACGTCGGCGCTTCTCGACGCGCCCCGGCGCCTCGTCGAGGTGCTCGTCCTGAGCCCGCTCGGCGTCCGCACCGACCAGCAGGGGACGGGGTTCGGCAACCGGTTGGTCCGCGAGTCGCTCGAGGTGGTGGCCCTCCGACCCGAGCCGCTCGTCTTCCTCGAGGGGAGCCCCCGGTACTACCCCCGGTTCGGGTTCCGCCCCGGCGGCGATCTCGGGTTCCGCAAGCCATCGCTGCGGATCCCCGACGCCGCCTTCATGGCCCTGCCGCTGGCCGCCCACGAGCCATGGATGACCGGCACCCTCGTCTATCCCGACGCCTTCTGGCGCACCGACTCGGTGGGGTTGCGGGAGGAGGGGTAGGAGCGCTCGGAGGCGGTTCGGGTCCCCCCTCCCACTCGGCCTGGCGTCCGAGCGGGGCCCATCCCCCCTCCGGGGTGTCCCGTCGCGGTCGCAACCCGACACATCGACGGTTGGGCGCGACAGCCACGAAGAGATCCCCCCAGCGGGGGGAGGGGCGCCGCCGAGGCGCGGCAGCGTCG
>JBFLKR010000102.1:0-2699 GCA_040883295.1 Acidimicrobiia bacterium | reverse complement strand
GTCCTCACCCTCGCGCTCGGCTCCTTCTACCTGGGCTCGGTCGGCGACTTCGAGGTGGGACGCCTGGTCGATGGGCTCTCACCCGCCGAGGGCGGGGTCGGCTTCTGGGTCGCCTTCGGGATCTTCTTCCCCGCCGTCACCGGGTTCACCCAGGGCGTGAGCATGTCGGGCGACCTCCGCAAGGCCAGCTCCAGCCTCCCGCTGGGCACCTTCCTAGCCGTCGGGGTGTCGACGATCGTGTACGTCACCGTCGCCGTGCTGCTGGCCGGCAACGTCCCCCAGGTCGACCTCGTCACCGACACCGGCGAGGCCTTGGCGTCGGTGGCCCTGGTCGGGCCGTTGGTCGTGGCCGGTGTGGTCGCCGCCACCCTGTCGTCGGCGATGGCCTCGTTCCTGGGAGCCCCGCGCATCCTCCAGTCGCTGGCGTCGGACCGGATCTTCCCGGTGCTCAACCCCTTCGCCAAGGGCGTGGGCCCGGCCGCCAACCCGCGGCGGGCCGTGCTGCTCTCGTTCGGGATCGCGGTCCTGACGATCGGCCTCGGGAGCCTGAACGTCATCGCCCCGGTCGTCTCCATGTTCTTCCTCATCTCCTATGGGCTGCTCAACTACGCCACCTACTACGAGGCGGCCGCCAAGAGCCCGTCGTTCCGGCCCCGGTTCCGGTTCTTCAACCGCTGGACGAGCCTCGCCGGCAGCGTCGTCTCCGTCGGCGCGATGCTGGCGATCAACTGGGTGGCGGGGGTCGTGGCAGGCGTGATCCTGTTCGGCCTCTACCGGTACGTCGCCACCCGTCACGCCCCCGAGCGCTGGGCGGACGCCGCCTCCGCCCACCACTTCCAGCGGGCCAAGGAGAGCATCGCCGCCCTGAGCTCGGAGCCCGACCACGCCCGCAACTGGCGTCCGCAGATCCTCTCGTTCTCGGCCGACCCCGAACGCCGGGAGCGCCTGCTGCGGTTCGCCACCTGGCTCGAGGGCGACGCCGGCCTGGCGGCGACCTTCGAGATCGTCGAGGGCGAGGGCGCCGAGGCCCGTCGACGGCTCACCGAGGTGGAGGAGTCCCTGACCAGCCAGATCGACGGACTGGGTCTCGACGTCTACGGGCGGGCCATCCTCGCCACCGACGCGCTGGTCGCCATCCCGGTGGTCGTCCAGTCCTTCGGGCTCGGCAAGGTGGAGGCCAACACGGTGCTGTTCGGCTGGCCGGAGCGCAAGGACCGTGCCCACCTCGACTCCTACACCGGCGCGCTGCGAGAACTCGCCCGGCTCGGCATGCACGTGGTGGCCCTGTCGAGCGACTTCCGACGCTGGTCGGCGCTGTCGGAGGTGGCACCTCGCGATCGGCGCATCGACGTCGTCTTCACCGACGACGACACCGGGCGGTTGGGCGTGCTCGCCGCCTACCTGTGCACCCGGACCGGGCCGTGGCACGGCGCCCGCATCCGCGTCATCGGGCCGCCACCCGACCCCGAGGACGAGGAGGGGACGGACCTCGAGGCGCTGCTCGACGAGGCTCGGATCCCCGCCGAGGTGGTGACGGTTCCCGACGGCGAGGTGGAATCGCTCATCGGGGTGTGCGGTGACGCCTCGATGGTGATCATCCCGATGCGGATCCGCAGCGGGGAGATCCTCGACCCGGCCGGCCGGCCGCTCGACCCGGTCGTGGAACGGCTCCCGATGACGGCCGCCATCATGGCCGGAGCGCCGTTCCAGCTCGTCGTCCAGCCCGACGAGGGCCCCGGGGCCGCCGTGGCGGAGGCCGAGGAGGCCGTCGACCAGGCCGAGCAGCGACTGGCGGTGCTCGAGGAGCAGTTGGCCGAGGCGGAGGAGCGCCTGGTGGTGGAGGTCTCGGAGCTGGAGGACCGGGCCCAGGTGGAGGAGCACGTCGAGGACCTGCGGCGGCGGACCATGAAGGCCCGCGCCAAGGTCGAGACGGCCCGCGGGGAGCTCGCCGAGATCCTCGAGGCCCGGCGCTGAGCTCGCCGGACGTAGGCTCGGGGACCATGACGCTCGCCCAGCCCACCATCGATCCCACTGCCTTCGTGGCCCCCACCGCGACCCTCTGGGGAGACGTCCGGATCGGCCGCCGTGCCGTGCTGCTCCCGGGGGTCGTCATGCGGGCCGAGTTGGAGCCCATCGAGGTGGGGGAGGAGTCCAACGTGCAGGACAACGTCGTCTTCCACGTCGACGAGGGCTACCCGCTCACCCTCGGCCGACGGGTGACGATCGGGCACGCGGCGATCCTGCACGGGTGCACGGTCGGCGACCGGGCCCTGGTGGGCATCGCGGCCACCGTGCTGAACGGCGCCGTCATCGGCGAGCGGGCGATGGTCGCCGCCGGGTCGCTGGTCACCCCGGGCACCGAGATCCCCGCAGGGATGTTGGCCATGGGCTCACCGGCCAAGGTGCGCCGCCCCCTCACCGACGACGAACTCGCCCACAACGACCGGGGCGTGGACACCTACCTCGGCTTCGCCGAGCAGTTCCACACCGCCAACCGGGGCCGCCAACCCCGCGACCTCTGAACCCGTTCGCCACCGTTCCTGTCGGGCTCGCCCATGCGGGCGCAGGACCAGCCCGACAGGAAGCCCCAACACCGCTTCCTGTCGGGCGGGGCCCTGCATGAGCGGGGCCAGCCCGTCCGGACCGCCGGGGGCCGAGCGGCGCGGGCGTGCCCGCGCTGCCCGCCGGCGGGCGCGACC
>JBFLKR010000101.1:0-5784 GCA_040883295.1 Acidimicrobiia bacterium | reverse complement strand
TATGCGTCGTCGCTCAGAAGGCGACGATCATCCCGATGACGATGGCGGCCAGCCCGGCCAGGGCGATGGCCATCTCCAGCCCGGAGGACCAGAGCGGCCGATCGGCCATGTCGCGGAACGACTCCGTCCCCATCGAGAGCATGGTGACGGCGCCGCCGCCGATGAGCAGCGTCGGGGCGAGCCACGTCGGCGCGGCGGCGATGCTCCAAGTCCAGCCGAAGATGCTGATGGTCCCGGTGTCCGGGCCCCAGGCGTACCAGAGGCCGATCCCGGCGGCCAGCAGCCCGACGGCCGCCAGGACGCCCGTGAGCCAGTGCTCGCCGACCGAGGTGCGGTGTTCGACCGTCTCGTGGGTGGTTGGTGCCATGTGCGACCACCTCCTTCCAACCTCCCATTGTCGCGCAGCCGACGGCTCGATTCCAGACTGGTCCGGGACGCTCGTACCCTTGTGCCGATGTCGCCGATCGCGCAAGAGACACCGACCGACACGACCACGCCGGGCGTGGAGCTCGACGACCCGTCGCGGCCGTTCACGGAGTGGTTCATCGACCTGGTGAACGCCGATCCCGACGGGCCGACGGCGGCCGTCCTCGGGGTGGTCGTCGAGCCGGTCATCCAGATCGCCATCGCGATCGTCGTGACGCTCGTCGTCACCGCGCTCCTCCGGTGGGTCAGTCATCGGCTCATCGCCCGGGCCAAGGAGGACAGGCTCGTCACCGGCATCGGATCGTCGATCCATCTCGGCGACAAGGAGGTGCCCGTCTCGACTCGGCGGGTCCAGCGCCTGGATGCCCTCTCGGCGGTGATCGACAGTGTCATCGCCGTGGTCGTGTGGTCCGTGGCGCTCCTGACGATCCTGGGGGTGACGTTCGGCATCAACCTGGCGCCGCTCATCGCCGGCGCCGGCATTCTCGGCGTCGCGCTCGGCTTCGGCGCCCAGGACCTCGTCAAGGACTTCATCTCGGGGCTCTTCATGCTCGCCGAGGACCAGTTCGGGGTCGGCGACATCATCGACGTCGGGGAGGCAACGGGCATGGTCGAGTCGGTGAGCCTGCGCTCGACCCGCCTGCGGGACCTGCACGGCACCGTCTGGCACGTGCCCAACGGGGAGATCCGCCGGGTTGGCAACCTCTCCCAGGAGTGGTCCCGGGCGTTGCTCGACGTCGGCATCGCGTACGGCGCCGACGTCGACCGGGCCGCCGCCGTCATCAAGGCCGCCGCCGACGAGGTGGCCGCCGAGGACGCGTTCGAGCACCTGATCCTCGACGAGCCGGAGGTCTGGGGGGTCGAGGAGTTGGGTGACAGCGCCGTCGCCATCCGGCTCGTCGTCAAGACGGCGGCCGGTCAACAGTGGACGGTCGCCCGCGAGCTCCGTCGGCGGATCAAGCTCCACCTCGATGAGGCGAACATCGAGATCCCCTTCCCGCAGCGCACGGTCTGGTTCCGCCCCGACGCGCCCCCCGAGGCGTTGCAGTCGAGCTACGAGGAGGTCCTCGGCGAGCCGATGTCGGCGCCCGAGGAGACCGGCGACGTCGACGGGGACTAGGTCCGGCCGCGGGCCGGGATGACCGCCCCGTTGACCACTCCGGCGTCCTCGCCGAGGAGGTACTCGATGACCGAGGCGATCTCGTCGGGATCGGGCCAGTCCACGTAGTCGGCGAAGGGCAGGGCCGCCCGGGTGGCCGGGGTGTCGATGAGCGACGGCATCACGACGTTCACGGTGATGCCGTGCTCGGCGAGCTCCGCCGCCGCCGTCTCACCCAGGGCCACGACGCCTGCCTTGGCGACGTTGAACGCCGCCTGTCCGATCGGCGCCTCATCGGCGGCGGTGGAGCCGATCAGGACGATCCGTCCCCAGGGCTGTCGCCGGAGGTGGGGGATGGCTGCACGGACCGCGTAGAACGCCGACCGGAGGTTGAGGTCGAGCATCCGGTCGAGGCGCAGGTCGTCGGTCTCGGCGATGTCCCGGCCGCCGGCCCAACCACCGACGAGGGCGGCAACGCCCTGGAACCCACCGAACGTCTCGGCCACCTCGTCGAGGAAGCCGCCGACCTGCTCGGCGGAGGTGGCGTCGACCCGCCGCAGCATGAGGCGGTCCTCGTCGACGTCCAGGGCCGCCTCGAAGGCCTCGGCCTCCTCGGGGATCAGGTACGAGACGGCGAGGCGCCCGCCGGTGGCCACCAGGCGCCGGGCAAGGGCGGTACCGAGATGGCCGGTACCCCCGGTGAGGACGTGGACGGGATCGGTCACGGTGCTCCTGCGACGGGTACCCACCCAGACTACCGATGGGGCCGGAACGGTCGGCGTCGTTGCCGCCGTACGATGGAGCAGGTGCGTGCCGACACGACCCGCCATGCGTGACGCCTCCGCCCCGAGCGGGCTGCGCCATGCCCTCCGCGCCCTGCGGCACCGGGACTTCGCCGTCTTCTGGACGGGCGCCATCATCTCCAACTCGGGCACGTGGCTCCACGGCGTCGCGGTGCCGTTCGTCCTGTACGAACTGACCGAGAGCGCCTTCTGGGTGGGGCTCGCCACCTTCTCGGCCTTCATCCCGATCATGGTCATGGGTCCCATCGGGGGGACGCTGGCCGATCGGGTCTCCCGTCGCCGCATCCTCGTGCTGGGCCAGGGTGCTGCCGCCGTCTTCGCGATCTCGCTGTGGGCGTCGTTCGCCCTCGGGGTCCGGGAGCCGGCGGTGGTGCTCGGCCTCACTGCGCTCATGTCGTCGGCGGCCGGGCTCACGATCCCGGCCTGGCAGGCATTCGTCCCGGCCCTCGTGCCGCGCGACGACCTGGCGTCGGCCATCACCCTCAACTCGGTGCAGTTCAATGCCGCCCGGGCGATCGGACCGGCCGCCGCCGGCATCGTGCTGGCCACCCTCGGTCCGTCGACGGCGTTCCTCATCAACGGCCTGTCCTACGTCGCCGTGGTCGGCGCGGTGCTCGCCGTGCGCACCGTGCCGCCGGCCCAGGGGGCGGGCGAGGGCTCGGTCGCCCACAGGTTCCGGGAGGCCTTCACGTACCTCACCCGGCGGGCGGGGATCTGGCGAGGCGTCGTCCTGGCCATGACCGTCGGTTTCCTCGGCTATCCGATCGTGCAGTTCACGATCGTCTACGCCGAGTCGGTCTACGGGGTGGGGCCCCGGGCGCTCGGCTTCCTCACGGGCGCCATCGGGGTCGGCGCCATCGCCGTCGCCCCCGTCGTGGGCGGCGCCTTCGGCGACCTGCCCCGGGCTCGGGTCGTGCGAGTCGCGCTCCCGGTCTACGGCACCGCGGTGATGGCCTTCGGGCTGTCGACCACCTACCCCGCAGGGGTGGTCGCCGTGGCGGTCGCCGGGGCCGGCTTCCTCGCCATCGTCGCCACGACCAATACGGCTGCCCAGGCCATCGTCGCCGAGCACTTCCGGGGGCGGGTGATGGCGATCCGGGTCATGGGCTTCACCGCCTCCTATCCACTGGGCGCGCTGTTGCAGGGGTGGCTGGCGGACATGGTCGGGCCCCCCGTGGTGGTGGCGACGGCCGGGGCGGTGCTCGTCGCCGTCGGCCTGTGGCTGGCCGCCCGGCCGGGGTGGCTGGCGCCGCTGGACGACCCGCCGGACGCGTATGCGGCCTGAGGCGTAGCCTCGGTACCAGCGACCGAGGAGTGACCATGCGACGGTGTCTGCTCGTGATCATGGTGGTGACGGTCGTCGTGGCCGGTTGCGGCGGGGGGTCGTCGGACACGACGGCGGCCGGTGACACCACGACCTCGGTGGCGACCAGCACGACGGAGGCGACCACGACCTCGACCGAGGCCGCCACCACCACGACGATGGCCACCACCACGACGGTCGACACGAACACGCTCGCCGAAGGGTCGGGATGCACCCCCGGCACGCCCGACGACCTGCCCGACGGCACCTGGTTCGGGTATGCCGTGTCGGCCACCGACACGACGATGGACTTCGACCTCGCCTGCTGGTTCTCCGGCGACGCGGCGGTGCTGGCGGCGGCCGAGGACGGCGCGGAGTCGCCGCCGCCGAACGACTACCACATCCGCAACGAGAACCCGGCGCTGCGGACGCTGACCGTGGCGCCGTCGACCGAGGTCGAGTCGTTCGCGACATCGGGCGATCCGAGCACGGTGGAAACGGTCACCTGGGCCGATTGGGCGGCGGACCGAGCCGGGCCGCTCTTCGAGGTCGACGGTGTCGACGTCTACCAGGACATCTGGATCACCGTGACCGGCGGCGAGGTGGTGGCGGTCGAGGAGCAGTACCGCCCCTAGCGTCCCTCCTAGGGGGCCAGCCGCTTGAACGCCTCGGCCGGGCCGAGCCCGAACGGCTCGCCCTGCTCGGTCGCCCAGGTCCGGATCCGCTCGGCGAACCGCTCCGCCGCCTCGCCGCCCCGGTCGGCGCTCCCCATCGTCGTCTCGGCCTGGCTCGAGTGGCAGAGGAGCGCCTCGATCTTGGTCTGGAGCGTCGTTTCGATCGGCTCGGCGTGGTCGGCCTCATCGGCCGACCAGAGCAGGATCGTCTCCGGCCGGTGCTTGGGCCCCACCTCGGGGAAGAACAGGTGGTCGCGGGCGGCCACCACCCCGTCGATGGCGCCGAGGCCCGTCGCCCGGTGGTCGGGGTGGAGCATGTAGCGCTTCCACGGGTCGTGGGACAGGACGACGTCGGGGCGGACGCGCCGGATCCAGCCACAGAGCTCGCGGCGCAGGTCCATCGAGTACTCGAGCTCGCCGTCGACGTGGTCCAGCATGACGATGTCGGCGGCGCCGAGGACGTCGGCGGCGGCCCGCTGCTCGGTCACCCGGGAGGCAACGAGGACGTCGGTGTCGACGTCGGGGTCCCAGGTCCCCTTGGAGCCGTCGGTGACCACGAGCATGGTCACCTCGCAGCCGTCGGCGGCCCATCGGGCGAGGGTCCCGCCGGCGCCGAACTCGGCGTCGTCGGGGTGGGCGCCGATGGTCAGGGCCCGACCGGGGGTTGGCAGCGGCCCGTCCCCGGCGTCGCGGCGGGCCTGGTCGTAGAGGTTGGAGGCCGTCGTCATGGCCGGGAGCGTATCGGCCCGACTGCCTAGGCTCGCCGGCCATGGTGGACGCAGACCTGCCCGACCCTGCCGACCTCGTCCCCGAACTCGGGATCGGCGACCTCGTCGAGCGATTCGACCACGTGGCGTTCGGGGTGCGCGACGTGGCCGAGGCGGCCCGGCTGCTCCGCTTCCTCGGAGGCCAGTTCTTCGAGGGGGCGGACTCGCCCCCCAACGAGTTCCGCTGGGTGCAGTTCCGGATGCCCGGTGGCGCCAAGGTGGAGCTCATCGCCCCCCTCGACGCCACCTCCTTTCTCACTCCCTTCCTCGAGCGCCGCGGGGAGGGCCTCCACCACGTCACGATCAAGGTGACCGATCTCGACGAGGCCGTGCGACGCTGCGGGGCGGCAGGCCGTCGGGTGGTCGGCCATGCTCGGCCGGCCCCGAACTGGGCCGAGGCGTTCCTGCACCCCGCCACGGCCCATGGGGCGGTCATCCAGCTCGCCGAGTGGGACGACTCGATCCCCGGCGGCTCGTCGGACTGGGAGGCGGTCCTGCGCGGCGAGGTCGTCGAGGGCCAATGAGGCTCGTCGGCATCCCGGTCAAGGGCTTCGGCCTCGCCAAGGCGCGGCTGGCGGGGGTGCTCGATGCCGCCGCCCGATCGGCCCTCGGACGGCGGGTGGCGGGGCGCACGGTCGACGTGGCCCGGGCCGTGGTCGGCGGCGACTCCGTGCTGGTCGTCACCGGCGACGCCGGCGTCGTGGCCTGGGCG